>JAFZUL010000067.1 GCA_017618355.1 Muribaculaceae bacterium | reverse complement strand
TAACGTAATAAATCAATTAATTGAAATTCGTTTGCTTCGCCAAGCGACTCTTATTACTTACTATGCTATCATTTCCTAATGCAAAAATAAATCTTGGCCTTAACATTGTAGAGCGTCGCAGTGATGGTTACCACAACTTGGAGACGGTGTTTTACCCGATAGGCCTGACCGATGTGCTGGAGATTGTGCCCGCCAAGGGCGGCGAATCTACTCTCACAACCTATGGCAACCCTGTGGATTGCCCAGTGGAGAAAAACTTGGTGATGAAGGCGTTGCGGCTCATGCAACAGCACTATGACGTGCCCGAGGTGGACATCTATCTCTACAAGCATATCCCCGACGGTGCAGGGTTGGGCGGCGGCTCGAGCGACGCGTCGAGCACTATGCTTATGCTCAATGAGATGTTCAATTTGGGCATTGCAAAAACCGATATGGCGCGCCTTGCAGCCACCCTCGGTGCCGACTGCCCGTTTTTCATCTATAATCAGCCTATGATGGCGACAGGAATTGGCGACGTGCTGACGCCCATTGACGTAAGCATCAGCGGACTATATCTGTTTCTCGTGAAGCCGGCAGTAAGTGTGCCAACTAAGGTGGCTTATTCCCGCGTGACGCCAGCGCCCAGCACTTCGCCATTAGAAGCCGATGTCGCAAGAAATGTGAGCCAATGGAGTGGGGTGGTGAAGAACGACTTTGAGCCAAGCGTCTTTTCGGCATTTCCTGAACTTGCGGCAATAAAGTCTGCTATTGAAAATGGTGGGGCGCTTTATGCTTCTATGTCGGGCTCTGGGTCGTCGATTTTCGGTATTTTTGATGATGTCAATATGGCAGAGAAAATGCGGGGAAAATTTGACAATACTACCACTTATGTCATTGCTTTATAATAATAAGGTGTAATGGCAGACTTTTTGCATCTGAGAAATCAGAAAATAAAAAAACTAGAAAAATGGCAGAGAATAAAAATAACAAGAACGAAGAATTAAAAGACGAGGAGATCGTCATAGAGCCTGAGGTTGACAACGAGCAAGAGGAAACTGCTCAAGAAGAGATTTTGGATGACGAGAATCAGGAAGAAGTAGTCGCTGACGACGACAGCCAGGGAGAAGTTCCTGAATTGACTCCTGAGCAGAAGTGCGAGCAACTTGAAGCCGAAATCGAGAAGGAAAAGAAGGAATATCTCTTCCTGATGGCCGACTTCGACAACTATCGCAAGCGCACTTTGCAAGAGAAGCAAGACCTCATCAAGAATGGCGGAATGAAGGTGCTCGAGGGCATCCTCCCCGTTGTTGACGATATTGAGCGTGCCATCGACGCCATTGCGCAAGGGGGTGACCTCGACAGCCTGAAGGAGGGTGTGGACCTTATCCACAGCAAACTCCTGGGCTTCCTCAAGAGCAACCATGTGGAGCCTATAGAATCTACTGGCGAGCTCTTTGACACCGACTTCCATGAGGCGGTGACCACTTTCCCTGCTCCCAGCGAGGACCAGAAAGGCAAAGTGATTGACACTGTTATGAAAGGTTATAAGATAAATGATAAAGTGCTGCGTCATGCCAAAGTGGTAGTGGGGCAGTGATATAAAAGAAATAATGGCAAAAAGAGATTTTTACGAGGTGCTGGGCGTTGACCGCAACGCCGATGCAGATGCGCTGAAAAAGGCGTATCGCAAACTCGCTATACAGTATCACCCCGACCGTCAGCAAGGTAAGAGCGAAGCCGAGAAGAAAGAGGCCGAAGAGAAGTTCAAAGAGGCTGCCGAAGCCTACGACGTTCTCAGCGACCCCGACAAGAGGGCGCGCTACGACCGACTTGGCCCTGAGGGCTATGAGCAGATGGGTGGCGGTGGCTTCTCGGGCGGCGGAATGTCGATGGAAGACATCTTCCGTCAGTTTGGCGACTTGTTTGGCGGTTTTGGAGGCTTTGGCGGTTTCAGCGGCTTTGGCGACACCGGCGGTGGGTCGTCGGTGAATTATGGCACCAACCTGCGTGTGCGTGTGAAAGTCACTTTGCAGGAGGTAGCTAAGGGCACCGAAAAGAAGATAAAGATACCTCGTCAAGTATCGTGCCGCTCGTGCAATGGTACTGGCGCTAAGAACGGCACAGCGTTGGAGACATGCCCCAACTGCCACGGCTCGGGTGTTGAGGTGCGCATCCGTCGTACCATCCTCGGACAGATGCAGACACAGAGTGCCTGCAGCGTGTGCGGTGGCTCGGGCAAGAGAATCAAGGAGCGCTGTCCCGACTGTGGCGGCAACGGCCTCGTTAAACGTGAGGAGGTTGTCACCATCAACATCCCTGCTGGTGTGCAGGAGGGCATGATGCTCACTATGCGCGGCAAGGGCAACGATGCCCCAGGTGGTGGCGTGCCCGGCGATCTGCAAATCGTTATCGAGGAGCAGCGTGACGAGCATCTCATTCGCGATGAGCAAGACCTCATCTACAACTTGATGATTGATTTCCCCACTGCAGCGCTTGGCGGCAAGGTTGAGATTCCAACCATTGACGGCAGGGCGCGTGTCACAATCGAACCAGGAACTCAGCCAGGCAAAGTGCTAAGGCTTAGAGGTAAAGGCCTGCCATCGGTCAATGGTTACGGCAATGGCGACCTGCTGGTGAACGTGATGGTTTATGTGCCCGAGAACCTGTCATCGGCCGAGAAGCGCACGCTGGAATCGATGCGCGACTCACAGTCGTTTAAACCCACGTCGGCAGCTAAAGAACGCATCTTCAGCCGCCTCCGCCACATGTTTGATTAAGTTTTCAGTTTTTAGCTATTTCTATAAGCTACTGTTGTTAGCTGAATATGAAAAATCGGCGATTCGCATACAACCCTCCTAATGTCCCTCGCAACAAAATGAAAGTTACCACTTTCCTTGCTGCCGAGGAAATGCCGTTGCTCGACTTTATTCTCAAGAAGATGGATGGCATAAGCCGCAACAAGGCAAAGGGGTTGCTCAGCCATGAACTTGTGAAAGTTGACGGCAGGGTCGAGAAGCAGTACAACTTCGCCGTTAAGCCCGATATGGTGGTAGAGGTGACAAAGAACCCTCGCTTCATGCCGATGAGGAATTTTGACCGTTTCTTTGCCATCCTTTATGAAGACGATTACTTGATTGTGGTTGATAAGGCCGACGGCGTGCTCTCGATGGGAGTGGGGCGGGGTAGCCTTAACATGAAAATCCTCCTTGACCAGTATCTGGCATCGACAAAGCAGCGTTGCACCGCTCATGTGGTGCACAGGCTTGACACTCGCACTTCGGGTGTGATGGTCTATGCCAAGAGCGTAGAAGTGCAGCAGATGCTGGTGGAAAATTGGCACTCTTGTGTTCTTGACCGTCGTTATGTGGCTGTTGTAGAGGGACCTATGGAGGAAGACCACGGGCACATCGAGAGCTGGCTGCGCGACACATCCTCGCGCAAGGTAGTGAGCAGTCCGTTCAACAATGGCGGCAAGTGGGCTAGTACAGATTGGTGGCTCCTCGACCGCAACGATGACTTTTCGCTTATTGAACTGCATCTCAACACGGGTCGCAAAAACCAGATAAGAGTGCACATGGAAGTGCTCGGGCATCCAGTGGTTGGTGACTACAAGTATGGCAGCATCGAAGACTGCCTAGGACGGTTGGGGCTTCATGCTTTCCGCCTCGCTTTCATCCATCCCATCACTCACGAGGAGTTGGAGTTTGAGACCCCATTCCCCACAGCTTTCCTCGACCTATTTCCAAACCAGATGATATAAATCCTAATGACCGATTTGGGATAAAACTATAGTAGCAGGAGAAAACTAAATAGATTTTTCCTGTTATTTTTTCTTGCATTCCAATTTTTTTGTATCTTTGGAAAATTTTATAGTTGTCACCACCTTGATAGGCCGGTTGGTCATCTTTTGTGGCAATTTAGCAACACTATTAATTTTCTATTATTATTGAAATATGAGAAGCATACTTAAAGCATTTGTGGTGATAGCATTTCTTTCGCTTTTTGTCTCGTGCGACTTTATTGGAAAGCAAGGAAATAGGGCAATCAATGGACAAACGGCTGCTAATCCCTCTGTCCGTGCTGATGATGCTCCTGTTAATTTAGAACAGCTACCTAAACCCGCTAAGGAATATATAGACAAATATCTGCCTGGACATGAAATCATTAGAGTGAGAGCCTATGAAGATAATGTGAGAGCGTGGCTCGGTACGGGCGAGATATTGAAATTTGATGTAGATGGGCATTTCAAGGAGATTGAATGCGCGTCGGGGATTCCAGCGTCGGCAATTGATGAACGATTAATGCAAGACGTTAAATCAATAGACCCCAAAGCCTCTATCGTGAAAATCGATAAAGACAGCTATGGAGAATATGACGTGAAACTTGACAATGGCATGGAAATCAATTATGATGCCAATTTCAAGAGGATTGGGTTTGACAACTGATGATGTGCTGATGCACGTTGTAACACCAAAGTACACAATATAATAAATGATTTGATATGAGAAGACTTAATTATGAAGGTGATTATAACCTAATATTTGAGAAACAGCGCAAATATGAGGAAGGCTTAAAGTCCTATCATGATGAGGCTCGCAGCAAAGAGAATCACCATCTTGAGGAAAAAGAGGACGAAAAGAAAGAAAACGAGAATACTCCCGAATAATAATATCATGTCATGCTTGATAAGCGGCTACTTCGGGCACTGGAAATGACACGACTCGATAATGAGACGTTATGTCGTGAGCATCCCTTGGAGCAACTGTTCTGGGAGTGCACGCTGCGTTGCAACCTCTCGTGTAGGCATTGCGGCAGCGACTGCGCTAAAGACCTGCGTGCCACAGAGATGCCGCTAGAGCATTTCTTGCCGGTCCTTGATGAGATAGCGCAGCATCAAGACCCTGCCACTATCATGGTCTCGACGGTGGGTGGTGAGCCGCTCGTGCGTAAAGATATCGTGAAGTGCGGCCGTGAGATTAAGCGCCGAGGCTTCCAGTGGGGGCTGGTCACTAACGGCTATTTTCTTGACGAGAAAATGATGGACACTCTTGTTGAGGCAGGCCTCGACAGCATAGCGGTGGATCTCGACGGAACCGCCAGCGACCATAACTGGCTGCGCAATAATCCTCACAGTTTCGACCGTGCCATGCGTGCCATTGACGTGATGAAGAAAGTCGATGACCTTGAGTGGGATGTGATAACCTGTGTCAATTCGCGCAATATAAACCATCTTGACGAGATAAAGCAATTGCTTATAGAGGCGGGAGTAAAGCACTGGCGATGCTTCACCATTGTGCCAATGGGCAGGGCGGCAGGACTTGACGAGCTGCAAATCTCTGATACTCAGTTCCGCGACTTGCTAAATTTCATCGTCAAGACGCGTATTGAGGATAAAATTGACCTCACCTACGCCTGTGAGGGATTTCTCGGCGCTTACGAGGGAATGGTGCGCGACTATATCTACTCCTGCGATGCTGGGCTCACCGTGGCAAGTGTCCGACACGATGGTGCAATATCGGGATGCCTCAGCATTCGTAGCGACTACAACCAGGGTAACATCTATCACGACAGCTTTTGGGAGGTATGGAACAACCGCTTTGAGAAGTACCGCAACCGTGAGTGGATGAAGCGAGGCATCTGTGCCGACTGCGAGATGTTCCGCTATTGCCAAGGTAACGGTTTCCACCTCCGCGACAGCAACGGCGACCTCATGATCTGCCACTACAACCGTTTGAAAAATGTGAAACTATAACAAAACTAGGATATTATGAAAAAAGACAATAAAAAACGTCGCAAGGCGGCTATTGGGGCTGTGCTTGCTGCGGGAATGACAACAGGTGCTTTGGCTGTGTGTGCGGGAAATAGCGCTAATGCCGTCACTGCCGAGCGCCAAGAGTTGGCTCTCACTGCTGCCGACAAGGTGATGATTGAGGGTCAGGAGGTTACTCTCGGAGATATGGCAGCTCCCGACAATAAGCATAAAAGACTAAATGTTGGAAGGAAAAAGACAATGTATGGACCAAGACCAAAGATGTATGGTCCAAAGCCCCCTAGGCCCACACCTGAGCAACTGGAAAAGTCACAGAATAGGAGCGATTCACTCATGATCACCTATTATGTGAAAGATTTACTGATAATCAAGTTGCACTTGGACGTAACAGATTATGATAGTATTCCTTCAGAGGCACGCTTCGTGGAAGACCTGGGTGCCGACTCGCTCAACATCGAGAATATTATCAAGGCAGTGGAGAAAAAGTATAATATCACTATCCCCGAGGAGAAAATTGACCAATTAACCACTGTGGGTCAATTGATTCAGTACCTGCTGGAAGAAAAGAAAAAACAAAGACATAACGAAAATATATTATGAAAAAAGATAACAGAAATCGTCGCAAAGCAGCTATCGGTGCTGTGATAGCTGCTGGTATGACAACGGGAGCTATTGCTGCTTGTGCCGGCAATGAGGCGAAACCGGCGCAAAGTGAGAAGCCCGACGTGGAACTCTCGTCGGCCGACGCGGAGCTTACTGCTGCCGACAAGGTGGTGATTGATGGTCAGGAGATTGACTCGACTGAGTTGCTGCCGCAAGATACCATCCGCAACGTGGTGAGACCCATGTATGGCGTGCGCCAGCGCCCCATCCATCTGATGTATGGCCCAAGACGCCCGCGCCCCGGTGTCGTTAATCCCGATGACTCGAGTAATCCTATTGTTCTCGAAAGGCAGGTGATGGAGGTTGTCGCAGCCGCTCTCAACATTGCGCCAAGGAATGTGCAGGTGGCTTCTAAACTTGACGAGGATTTCAAAATCACTCAAGAGCAGCGAGAACAGCTCAAGACCGCACTCGAAGACAGGTTTGGAATCGTGATTTATGACGAGACATTCAATATGATGAAGACAGTGGGCGACCTCGTCAACTGCGTCTCGGTGTTGAAGAACGATTGAGCAAGGTCTGTGCCTTGCTGCGGCAGAAACAATTTTAGCAGAGATACTGCGTTATATTATATAATATAATGTACTCATGTTAAACTTGAAGTTTAGATGTTAGTGAGCGCCTTCGGCGCAGGGTAGCAACAGAACTAAAACTTCAATTACTTGAATAATTATGAAGATCGCTAAATATCTTTTGATGCCTTTGCTCATGGTCATGGCTGTGACAACGGCGATGGCGCAGGTGGAATTTGTGGGCAACACGAAGCCCGTCTATGAAGAGACACCCGAAGCTAACACAGGTCTCAACTACATCTTTGTGCTTTACAGCCCGCAAGGTGTGTCGATGACCTATACCGCAAATTCCGACCCCGATAATGTCACTTGGTATGACTTCGGGGAAGGTGGTGGTGGCTCGGCTATCGACCCAATGACAGGCATTCAACATAACGGCAATGTCACAACTTTGCCGCAGGTGGTGGCTGATCGTGGATATATTATCCAGGAAGGAGACCGCCGCACCTACATTTGGGTGGTTGATTACAGCAAGTGCCGCCTCCATATCAACAGCGCCACGGTTGACTCCGAGAGCGACTGCGGCACGGCGACAATCCATGTGGATGGCTCGGGCAACGACATCATTTATTACACTATCAATGGCGGTCGCCGTGTGCTGAACCGTGAAATAAAGATTATCTACAACACCCTTGAGTGGAACAGCGATGACAGGATGTGGGACAATAGTGAGGTCGTTGAGACTGAAGCGACGTTCAAAAATGCTATGGCAGTGCCTGCGCCGTTGTGCAACACCACGTTCACTGTTGAGGGCGACAAGTTCCTCGAGTTCTGGAAAGAGAAGCAGAGCAAGACTACCGAACTATATAATGCCAAAGCTGTCAGCGTTGAGACTACTGCTGATCAAGAAGAGCGCGACAACGACAACGAGCAGAATCCTAATAGCGGCACACTTGGTGGCTCAGCGCCGGCAAAAATCACATTTACAGCCTATTGCACCGATGCAGTGTCGTTCAAGCAATGGCAGGTGAGTGATAATCCCGACTTCAACTACATTTTGATGGACTTCTCGCAGGAAGAGGTGGAATATACGTTTGAAGAAGCAGGAACCACCTATTGGCGCTTCTATTATGCCAACAGCGACGGCTCCTGCGAGGACTACAGCGAGACCTACACTGTGAACATAGGCGAGAGCGATCTCGTGTGCCCAAATATTTTCTCTCCAGGAACCACCGAAGGCGTCAACGACGTGTGGAAGGTGTCATATAAGTCGATTGTCGATTTTCACTGCTGGATTTACAACCGCTGGGGCGTACTAATTAAGGAGTTTACCGACCCGTCAGACGGCTGGGACGGCACGTATCACGGCAAACTGGTGAGCACGGGTGTTTATTTCTATGTCGTTCAGGCCACTGGTAGCGACGGCAAGAAATACAAACTCAGTGGCGACATCAACATCCTGCACTACGAGCGCCGAAATATGGGTGGCGGAGGATACGAAGAACCCGTGGAGTGAAAAATGATGAAACAAACTCCCCCTCTAAGATAGAGGGGG
>JAFZUL010000066.1 GCA_017618355.1 Muribaculaceae bacterium | reverse complement strand
CTCAACGTATCTCTTAAACCATTATAGTCATCTTCTTTTATCAATATTCTGTGTTGACTAGTAATGGCAGAGGTGCTAATTGTTTCATGACTACTTTGAGACGATCCGTTCTCATTCTTTTTGTTATTCTCTGTTATGACACTCACTCCTAACAGCCATACGACAGGAATCAACAGTAACCAATATGGAGTCTGCGCCGCGAGCATCGTGGCGATGATTGTACCAACGATACAAACAATCAAACACCCAGAATTGCTATTTGATACATTCTTATCTTTTGCCATAGTATTCCATTAATGAAATCTTAATGTGTAATGATTGCAAAATTAATACTCTCGAACAATTTATGCAATTATGATGGCTTAAATTCAACCATTCACTCTAATTAAAGGAGGGTTCTTTTAATATAGGTGAAAGTATTGATTATTAAAAATTTAAGGATTTTATCATAGTGAGGTGCCGAGGTAGGTGGGGCGGTCGAGGTTGCGGTAGGCGATGGCTTCCATGATGTGGTGGGTGAGGACGTCAGCGCAGCCCTCGAGGTCGGCGATGGTGCGGGCGACTTTGAGGATGCGGTCGTAGGCGCGGGCACTCATGTTCATGCGGTCCATGGCGTCTTTCAACTTCTCTAATCCGGCGGCGTCGGGCTCGGCGTATTTGTGCAATAAAGACGGGGTCATCTGGGCGTTGCAGTAGATGCCGGGTTCGTCTTTGAATCGGCGCTCTTGCAGGGCTCTTGCGGCGATGACGCGCTGGCGGATGGCGGCACTGGGCTCGCCGGGGGCTTTGCTCGACATTTGGTCGAAGTCCACGGGCTGGACTTCAATCTGCAGGTCGATGCGGTCCAGCAGCGGTCCTGAAATCTTGCTCATATAGTGACTGCGCTGGTACTCGTTGCAGACACACGCCTTCTTAGGATGTCCATAGTAGCCACAGGGGCACGGATTCATCGATGCCACGAGCATAAATGAGGCGGGATACTCGGTTGAATACTTGGCACGGCTGATGGTAATCACCCTATCTTCCAACGGTTGACGCATCACCTCCAGCACACTGCGATTGAATTCTGGCAGTTCATCCAAGTGGAAGAACTTGCCCCATTGAAATATCCTTATGGTCAGCCATAAAGCCCCAAAAACTACCAAAATATATACCATGAAAGCATTCACAACTACAAAGATATACATTTTCTTTCCGATATTCTTGCAAGCAATAAAAATAATGACGATATTTGCATATTGAATGAATAAACTAATAAATTAGATACAATGACACGAACAAATACAATTCGGACATTTCTGTTATCAGTCTTAATTCTGGCAGGAGCAGTAATAACCTATGCTTATGATTTTGCAGTTGATGGTATTTATTACAATATAGATGGTAATAACGTGGCCGTTACTTACAAAAGCTATTCGAATACTTCTTTTTATTACAGTGATTATACGGGTGAAGTAACTATTCCTGCCTCAGTAACTTATAATGCTACAACCTATTCTGTCACTGCCATAGATCAATATGCGTTCTCGGGGTGTAGAGAATTGACGGGTATTGCCATTCCAAACTCTGTAACTTCAATCGGCAAAGGAGCGTTCAGTGGTTGCAAAGCATTAACAAGCATTACCATTCCAAGCTCTGTCGCCTTCATTGGCAATCAAGCATTCGCCGAATGCAATAGTTTGATAAACATTACCATTCCAAACTCTGTAACTTCCATTGGGTCTGATACTTTCAGCAACTGCACTAGTTTGACAAGCGTAACAATTGGCAACTCTGTAACTTCAATCGGCAAAGGAGCGTTCAGTCGTTGCACAGCATTAACAAGCATTATCATTCCAAACTCTGTAACTTCCATTGGTTCTTATGCCTTCAGTGTCTGCTCTAGTTTGACGAGCGTGACTATCGGAGAATCCGTCACAACCATTGGTGATAATGCTTTCAGTGGTTGCGAAGATTTGACAAGTATTACCATTCCTAATTCTGTGACATCAATAGGTAACTCCGCGTTTATTGCTTGTTCTGGACTGACGAGCGTGACTATCGGAAATTCTGTTACGTCAATCGGTAACTCAGCATTCATTTTTTGTACAGGTCTGACACAAGTGATAATTCCAAACTCTGTTACATTTCTTGGAAACTCTGCGTTCTATGACTGTTCTGGATTAATGAACGTGACTATCGGAAACTCCATAACAGCCATTAGCGACAACACTTTTCAAAACTGCACTAGACTTGCAAATGTTATTATTGGCAACTCTGTAACTTCAATCGGTAATAACGCATTCAATCAATGTGAGATTCTATCAGATGTTATTTGTCTAGCCGAAACACCACCAGTAATAAGTGACGAATATAGCTTTTATCCCGCATACACTTTTGCAACTCTCCATGTGCCAGCACAGTCATTAGGGTTGT
>JAFZUL010000065.1 GCA_017618355.1 Muribaculaceae bacterium | reverse complement strand
GCCCATTGACACAAAGGCGATGTCGATGTCCTTGAAGTCGTCGTTGTGCTGTAACAACTTTACCACATGGTCCTTGCCACGGAAGGTGAAGATGCGGCCAGCGCTACGTGCTGACCCAAACAATACAAGCTCGTCAACAGGAAAATTCTGCTCGTCGAGCACTCGCATAAACTCTTGTCCCACAGCGCCACTAGCGCCAACTATTGCTACTTTCATGATTAATAAAGTGTAATAAGTTCCTATTTGTTTCTCGCTACAAAGTTATAATTTTTTTGAATATATAGCAAGTTGCGTGCCACAAATTGCACGGGCAAGGTCGTTGACGTTGAGCCGAGCAGCAAGTCGTTTCTCGTCCATGCTTTTGTTTTTTCTTTTTGCAAATATAGAGATAAAAAAGAAAAAATGAGTATCTTTGCACGTTTAATTGGAATAAAAACCTATATATGATAAAAATTATGAAGAAACTTTTTTCCTTCTTACTGATTACAGTTATGGCTTTCAGTGCCAGTGCAGAGGAGTTGGAGTACTACACTCTAGGGATTTGTGGAATTCAAATTGACAGCTACCTTGCTCAGACTCAGAACCTCACTCGGATACTTACCAATCAAGGCTACTTGCAGAGTGGAACAGTGGGTTTCGACCCTCAGACCTTTAAACTCACGCTCAACGATGCGGTGATTTCCTGTCCGAAAAGCATTGTATTTATTAGTACTCATGGTTATAGTGGTTATACCGAAGTTACTTCCCTTGAGATTTCGGTGAATGGTAATTGTGTGCTAGAGACCGATGCCAGCAATAGCAATATCAGTTGTATAGAATCAATTGGCAATGTGACGACCACTCAGGACTTTATCTTCACAGGCGACGGCGCACTCACTATGACATCGGGCAATATAGCATTCATGACAACTAACAAGAGTCGAGTGCTCTATCGCTTCAATGGTCCCGACGTTACTATAAACGGCGGCAATTATGGTATTTACTCAACAAATACCTATGACGTAAAATATGAGATGCTTAAAGGCACTGTCACTGTTGATGGCAGCCGTCTTGCAATTTGGAATTTCTTTAATTTCGGTGCTGGAATCGCTGGTGAGATGGAGTTTGGCGAGGGCATGGAAATCATTGAGCCCGAAGGCGGGCACCTTGTGTTTAACCCCACTATGTATAGTGGCGGTGTGATGATTCAGGACGGAAACAACACAGCTGCCAAGCACGTCAAGATTGGCATCAGCGACTATGGTTTAAAAGTTGGCGATATTGCAGTGACATCTATTAACCGTGACGACATCTTGGGCGACGGTAAGGTGACCTACAATCCCGAGACCAATACCCTGACATTGAACAATGCCACAATTACCGGCGATGATTGCATCTATGTCGCCAAAACGCTCTCGGGTCTGAAGATTCTGGTTCAAGGCGAGGTGACTCTAAACGCTACACATGTTGCTCGCCCCGCCATCTATTTCAACAATTGCGACAACGCCATCATCCAAGGCGTTTCATCTAACGGCGAATATGCCAAACTCAACATCAATGTGCCTGATGGCAACTACACGACCCCAGCAATTTATTACATTAGCTATTATGGCAACGACGAGTATCGAGCCCATATCAAGGATATCGACATCCACATTACCGGATCGGCCTATATAGGTTCAGAAAATTGGGATGAGTGCCTTACTGTTGATAATTCAAATATCATATCTGAAGCACCTAGTGGCGAGTTCTACGTGATTTATGATGTACAACTTGTTAACTGTTATGTGGCACTACCCGAGGGAGGATACTTCGATAGAGGGCAATTATGCAATGTTCAGGGTCAGCAATACTTTGGACCGTATCAAATATTGCGGTCGCAAGCGGTTGCTGTTCCCGGCGACGTGAACGGTGACGGCGAAGTTACTGCTACCGATGTAACATTGCTCTACAACATAATGCTCAACGATGATTGGACTAGTGTTGTAAATGCTGATCAGGATGGCGACGGCAGCATCACCAGCGGAGATGTGACTGTGGTATATAATATCCTTTTGGGAAACTAACACAAGATTTGTGATGAGAAAAACGATACTGTCATTGTTGGCATTACTGCTGCTTGTTTCACCACTGGCGGCACAGACTGCCGATAGTGTGCCCAAGCACAAGAAGGTGGCGGTGGTGCTCAGTGGCGGTGGTGCATTGGGGGCAATCCATGTGGGGGCCCTCAAGGTGATTGAGGAGGCAGGCATTCCTGTAGATATGGTGGTAGGCACCAGCATGGGCAGTATCGTGGGGGCGTTGTATAGCGTGGGATATAGCTGCGACGACATCGGAGAAATGTTCCGCACTATGGACTGGGTTGACCTTTTTCTTGACCGCAATGCCCAGAATCGCCTCACACTCAGCGAGCGCGATGACCAGAACACTTACTTCTATGAGCGTGACTTCTATGTTGGCGGTAACATTGACCCCCAGCCAGGCGGCGTGATTCGTGGAACCAATGTTGAAAAGGTCTTTGGCTACTACTTGGAAGGACATACCGATAGCATCAACTTCTTGAAAGACCTGCCTCGACAATTCGCCTGTGTGGCAACCGACCTGGTCGCCGACCAACAGGTTGTTCTCACCAATGGCTATCTAGTGAAAAGCATTCGCGCAAGCATGTCGATTCCTGGCGTGTTCACCCCGGTGCACATTGGCGACATGGTGCTCGTTGACGGCGGTGCCAAGAACAATTTCGCCGCCGATGTGGCAAGAAAACTGGGTGCTGACATCGTGATAGGTGTAAAATTTGATGGAGTTATCAACCCCAACAAGAAGTTCCGCACCCTCGTGGATGTAATGGAACGTTCGGCAGGTAGCGATATTACACGTCGTGCCGAAGAAAACGAAAAATACTGCGATCTGGTCATAAAGGTTCCAGTGAAAGGCTTTTCCAGCGGAAGTTTCACAAGCAGGGCCTTGAGCACACTCATTCAGCGTGGCGAGGATGCCACACGTGAGAAACTCGACTCCCTTAAGATTCTCAAATCTCAGGTTGGAGAGGTTAAAGAGCGCAAAGTGTTTAACCATCCGCGCAGCATCAGCTCTTTGCTTGATATTGAAGATGAAGAGCGCGGCCTGCTCGATTTGCGCAAGAACAATACTGTTACGGCGTCAATCGGAGCGAGGTATGATAACGAGGACATTGTAGCGTTCCAGCTTAACGGTCATTACTATATGGGCGGCAAGGTGAACAAGGACCTTGACATGACGTTGAGGCTGGGCTTGCGCTCAATGCTCAGGCTGGGCTTTGATGTGGAACCATGGAAATTCAAAAAGATGGGTTTGGGTTATGAGATATGGTATAAATACAGCGACCTTTATACCCGTGGCCATCGTAGTGCTAACATGTCGGTGGTCTATCAGAATGCCAACGTGAAACTTTTGTCGCTCGACGCTATGAATTTTGATTGCGAACTTGGAGTAGGGTGGGAGCATTACCATTTCTTCAAGGGTTTGTGGAATGAGTATAATGAGACGACATTCAATAAGAATGAGCACTATTTCAACTACTACTTGCGCTTGCATTACAACAACGAGGATAACCGATACTTCACCCGCCGGGGCATGAGGACCGAGGCGCAGGTGGCTTATTATACCGATAATCTGGCGAAATGGAAAGGGCACAGCGGCTTCACTTCGCTCATGGCGATGTGGCAGATGACATTTGCCGTGGCGCCAAACACTCACATTCGTCCAAGACTACAGACACGCATGGTCTTTGGTGATGACTTGCCTGTGACAGCCTATAACGTGATAGGTGGACCCACCTACGGCAAGTATTTCCCCCAGCAGCTGCCACTGGAAGGCTTTGGCCATTCAGAGTTCTTCGACAGCAAGTTCGTCAGCGCTTCACTACGCGTGCAACAGCGCATAACGGGCCGCCACTACGCCATGCTCGATGCCAGCATAGCCGAGCACAACAACAAGCTGGGTGACATTTTCAGTCAAAGTCCAATTTGGGGCGCGCAGTTGAGTTACTTTTACAACACCGGCTTCTTCGGACCTCTGGGTTGCTCCCTAGGCTGGAGTAGCTACACTCACCGAGTACACTTCTACGTGTCACTCGGCCTAGAATTTTGACGACTAAAACAGAGAGGATTGCAAATTAAAAACGGCGAATAATTTCGCCGTTTTTTTTATCTGTTATTTGTACTTGTCGCGGATGTTGTAGATCGCCTCGTAGATGGTGCGGTCGGCGTCGGTTAGTGCGATGCCGCGGCGTGACATCACTCGTTCGGCTGTAGCGAAAAATGCATCTAGTTTCACATTTTTGAATCCCGACACATCACTGCCTTCATGGAACGAGCCTACGAAGGGGCGGGGGAATCCTGAGCCGTGCAGGTTAACACCAACGCCCATCACTGTGCCAGTGTTAATCATACAGTTCACGCCTGTCTTGCAATGGTCGCCCATAATGAGCCCGCAGAATTGGCGGCCGGTGCGCATGAAACGCTTGCTGGCATAGTTCCAGAGCTTCACCTCGCTGTAGTCATTCTTTAGGTTGGAGGCCGATGTGCCGCCGCCAATGTTGCACCACTCGCCAATCACGGCATTGCCCACAAACCCGTCGTGAGCCTTGTTGCTGTAGCCAAGGAACACCACGTTGGCGACCTCGCCGCCCACTTTGCAGTAAGGACCGAGCGTGGTGGCGCCATATACCTTGCAGCCCATCTTCACAACGGCATGGCGGCAGGCGGCGAATGGCGCGCGTATGCAGCTGCCCTCCATCACCTCGGCGTCGGCACCTATATATATAGGTCCCTCGTTGGTGTTGAGCATTGCTCCTTCAACCTTTGCTCCTGGCTCGATGAATATCCTCGATTTGTCGCCAATCACGGTACACGACTTGGAGATGGGTTGCGACTTGCGTCCAGCAGTGATGCGTTCAAAGTCTAGTTCCATCGCCGCCCCGTTCTGCTCAAACACGTCGTAAGGGTAGTGCAGCATGATTGGTTTGGTTAATGGATGTGTCACACTAGTGAAATGGCGGTTGTCAAAGTCACGAGCAGCACCGCGGAAAGCTATTAGTTCCTCGCCGAGCATTAATGCCTCGCCGCTCTTGAGAGCCAGCACCTGCTTCACCAGCTCAGGGTTGGGCAGCACATGTCCTGCAATCATCAGGTTAGCGCGCCGTGCCACCAAGGGGAACTTTGCCTTCAAGTAAGGCGTGGTGAGGAACGAGTAGGTCATGCTCTCTTCACCAATGGCGGCCCGCCATTTACTGGCTATTGTGGTGATGCCGCAGCGCAGCATGGCTGTGGGACGGGTGTAGGTGAGGGGCAGCAGGTTTTTACGCACCTCGTTATCGTCGAAGAATATAATGTTGCTCATAACTCTATTATTTGCAAAAAAACTGTTTGAGGCTGCAAAAATAGCGGTTTTTTCTTTACAAATGAATTATTTTCACTAATTTTGTGCTCTAATTAGCGTCTAGGTCTGTTGCGTTGACAACGCAACAAACGAAACAAATAAGGCAGTAGCTTATATTTAATAATAATGTGTAAACGACAAATGGAATTTCAAGAACTAGATATTAAAGGTGTGTGGCTCATCAAGCCTCAGCGCTTCGGCGACAGCCGGGGGTATTTCAGCGAGACGTGGAAGCAGGAGGAGTTTGAGGCACATGTGGGCAAAGTGAACTTTGTTCAGGACAATGAGTCGCTCTCAAGTTACGGTGTGCTTCGAGGTCTGCACTTGCAGCGCGGCGAGTGGGGCCAGGCAAAGCTCGTACGTGTGTCACAGGGTAGGGTGCTCGATGTGGTGCTCGACTTGCGTGATGGCAGTCCTACTTGGGGGAAGCACTTGTCGATTGAGCTATCGCACGAGGGCGGTGAGCAGCTATTCATCCCGCGCGGTTTCGCCCACGGCTTTGTGGTGCTGAGCGAGGTGGCGCAATTCCAGTATAAAGTCGATAACGTTTATGCCCCCCACAGCGAGATGACGATAGCCTTCGATGACCCCGATTTGGGTATTGACTGGGTGATTGACCCCTCACAAATGCTCCTCAGCGAGAAAGATAAAAGGGGAATAAGGTTAAATAAAGTTAAATCTTTGGGATTCTAAGAAAAAATCAACTTTTAGTGAACTCCCTGAAATCTACCAAGTTAGGTGGTTTCAGGGAGTTTACATTATATAATAATAGGCTCAATGGCGATTTAGAGGGCTTAAAAATATTTGGTTATTAGCCAATTAGTTAGTAACTTTGCATCGCTTTTTGGGCAAAAAGCGTCCTATGACTTTGGCTAAATCACTGATTTAGTGAGAGATGAATAGGACTGCGCAATTCCCAAAGGGCATTTTAGAAACTAAGTAATAATTTAAAATTCAAACAAAGTAAAACTAAACTAAGATGCCAACAATTCAGCAATTAGTAAGAAAAGGTCGCACTTCACTGGAGAGTACCAGCAAGTCGCCTGCTTTGGATTCTTGCCCACAACGTCGTGGCGTGTGCGTGCGTGTTTACACCACCACCCCCAAGAAGCCAAACTCGGCTATGCGCAAAGTTGCACGCGTGAGATTAACTAACGGTAAAGAGGTGAACTCTTACATTCCCGGCGAGGGTCACAACCTTCAGGAGCACTCCATCGTGATGGTTCGCGGTGGCCGTGTGAAAGACCTCCCAGGTGTACGTTACCACATCGTTCGCGGCACACTCGACACTGCAGGTGTAGCAGGCCGCACCCAGCGCCGCTCGAAATATGGCGCTAAGCGTCCTAAAGCTGCCAAGAAGTAAAGCAGACCAATTTTTACTAGAAAAAAAACAAAAAAATTTAGAAACTTAGTTTTTGATTATTGGATTGATTTATTTGGGTTGAGTAAATGGCCGAAGAGTCGGCCGTTGAAGAACAAAGAAGCAAACAACCAAGCGGACAAAAACTACAATTATTTAAGAAAAAATGAGAAAGGCTAAGCCAAAGAAAAGGATCATTTTGCCCGATCCTAAGTTCGGTGACGTGCGAGTTTCGAAATTCGTCAATCACCTGATGTTAGATGGTAAGAAGAATACCTCTTACCGCATCTTCTACAGCGCCCTCGACCTCGTGGGTGGCAAGATGAAGGATGCTGAGAAAGCTCCTCTTGAGATTTGGAAAGAGGCTCTCGAGAAGATTACACCTAAGGTAGAGGTGAAATCTCGCCGTATCGGT
>JAFZUL010000064.1 GCA_017618355.1 Muribaculaceae bacterium | reverse complement strand
GATCAGGCTATAGACCAACTAGAGAAGATTCTCACGAAGAACGAGAACTGCTACGAGGCCCTCATGGCTGTGGCGGTAATTTATGAGAAACAGAAGGACCTGCCTTCTGCCATAAAGGCCCTCAAACGAGCCACAAAAGCCTCACGCACCGCCGTTGAGCCACATATGAGACTCGCTGACATTTATGAGAAAATAGGCCTCGACGACCTTGCTGATGAGCACCAAGAAATCGCCAATCAGCTAAGAAAACAACAAAAAAAGCCCCGCCGAAAGAAGAAATAAAGACCATATAGACATTTTTTTAATATGGAGAAAGATACAATAAAAAGGCACTTGGCCGTAAACTTGATGATTGACAGTTCCTCTAATATTGAGGAGCAGTTGATATCAACATCAGAGATTAGTCGAATTTTCATTAATATTTTTAAAATTATATAACCATGAAACGCAAGAATTTAAACCGACGTGAGTTTCTTAAGAGAGCAGGCATTGTGACAGGTGGTGCTATGGCGATGATGGCGTTTGAGCCTTTCACGAGCTTAGCCAAGAGTAAAGAAAATGGACCTAATGGCGAAAACCTGATGACCTATCGCACTCAGCAAGGTACAGGAGAGAAGATTTCGCTGTTGGGTTTTGGCATGATGCGCTTACCTCGCGATAACCAAGAACTGGTGAATGAACTAGTAGATTACGCTATCGCCCACGGTGTGAACTATTTCGACACCGCGCCGATGTATGGGGGCGGACTCAACGAAGGCATCGTGGGAGCAGCTCTCAGCCGTCATCCCCGCGACAAATACTATATCGCGACTAAAATGTCGAACTATAAAGAGGAGTATTGGGAGTTGGAAGAGGCCAAGAAGATGTATGCTAATTCGTTTGAGAAATTGCGCGTTGATTACATCGATTACTACCTGATGCATGGCGTAGGACAAGGCGGTATGGAAGCTTTCGAGAACAGATTTCTCAAAAATGGTCTGCTCGACTTCCTCGTTAAGGAGCGTGAGGCAGGACGCATACGCCATTTGGGATTCTCCTATCATGGCGATGTGAGGGTTTTCGACTGGCTTGTGGACCACAATGACACTTATCATTGGGATTTCGTGCAGATTCAGATGAACTTCCTCGACTGGCGACATGCCTCACTCGAAAAAGGTGGCTGGAAGGTTGATGCCGACGCCGAATATCTCTACAACAAACTTGCAAAAGCGGGAATCCAGGCAGTTGTTATGGAGCCTTTCCGCGGTGGTGCCCTCTCCAAGATGTCGCAAGAGCAGGTTGACCAACTCAAAGCCGTGCGCCCCAACGACACAGTGGCTCAATGGGCTTTTAGATGGGTAAGTTCGCATCCCAGTGTCCTCACTACTCTCAGTGGTATGAACGTGATGGCGCATCTTGTTGAGAATGTGGCAACCCACTCTCCATTAGAACCGTGCACATCTGCCGAGAACGAACTGCTCGAGAGAATCGCTGATGCCATGTCAGGAATACCAACTGTGCCTTGCACCACATGCGCCTACTGTATGCCATGCCCTTACGGCGTAGATATTCCCGGCAACTTCGCCTTCTACAACGAAGCGATGAACAACAAGTTGCTGCCGCTGCCTGAGAAGTCAAATCCCGACTATAGCGCTAAGCAAAAGCAGTTTACGGAGCAATACCTCGCACATTTCCCTGCTGAGGCACGCGCTAATCAGTGTATGGACTGCGAAGAATGCCTCAAGAAATGTCCACAACAAATACGCATTCCCAACCAACTAAGTCGCATAAATGACATATTGAGAGGAAGATAAGTTTAAATGCAGAATGCAGTAAGCACAATGAGTAATGCAGAATCTATTTGCTTGTCTGCTTATCCTATCTGATCCTGAACCGTCTCGGTCCTGTGGTTTTCTTGTCGTGCCATATCAACAGCACGAGCAGTAATATTCCAGCTAGACTCAGCCACAAGCCTGTTTTGAGTCCTACTGGGAAATAGTCGAGCACTATAGTGTGGGAGCCTTGGGGTACCTTGAGCGCCATCATGCACAAATTGGCTTTGTAGATAGGAGCCGCTTTCCCGTCGATAGTGGCAGTAAAACCTTTAGAATAAGGCACGCTGAAGAACATCACCTTCTTGGCGGGCAACGTCACATGTGCCTCAAAACCGTGACTGTCACCTTTAAAATCGGTCGCTACAAATTGTTGTCGGTTGGCAACAACTGTACCTAAATCGCTCTTTTCCTGGGCATCGCCATGCGTCAATAGGTCGCTCAGTTTCTCGACCTCGTCATCTTCAAGCACCACATTGTTGAGCATCACGAGCGGTAGATTGACTGTGGTATCTGCCATGAGTTTATTGAACTCGCTGCGAGTTACATAGCTATCGTAAGAAAACCCCATTGGGATATAATGCTCTGCTTCACGCTTAGCAATAATTCCTGCCGAGTCGATGTCATAGATAGTCTTCACCGACAGCAGAGCGTCAAATTCGTCTTGGTGCACATTGGCGCGCAGTTTGTTCTTTGCCCAAAAGTTACGGGTTGATGTCTTGAAGAGACTGTCAACGCCAGTAGTAATAACCGATTGGTAACCCTCAACGCTTGCATGGTTACGCAGCAGTCCGGCATTATAGACTAAGAAACTTTTGCCATCTCTGAAATCGGTACGCGCTACAACCGCACCTTCGCCTTTTTCTACATTGTTTTTTAGGCCATTATACCACAACGAGTCAGTGCCTAGATTCAACAGGAACAACCACATCTGCACTATCGTACACGCCACTACAGCCATCTTGAGTATACGCAGCGACAGTTTACCCTTAGCCCATAGCACCAAAGCTACAATGCCAGCAAAAAACAGAGCAATAAGAGCTAAGAAGCGTAAACTAGGAAGATGCAGTCCATTGCTTATCAGTACCTTGGCGACAAAAGCCAGCACAACAATTGATGCCAAAATCGCATAGCCAAGCACTCCCTTGCGCACATCTTTCTCCTCATCGAGTTGACGTACTGTGCAGAGCACAATTATCAACGTCAAGGCATAGGCCCAACGAGTGTATAACGGATTGGTAAACAGCGTGAAAATGCCGTTAAGCGGGGAAAGATATAACACCAGCAGCGTTAAAAGCAGAAACGACAGCCAGTTGCGATGGCGCCAAGTGTAAATCAACGCTAACGACAGTCCAAACACAGCGATGCATGCCTCGTTGCTGAGTGACGCCGAACCATCAGGGACAAATACCGTCGTACCCTCCACTACTTTTGGCATAAACACTGTGCGAAGGCGTTCAAGGAGATTGAGGATAGCCGTTGTGTCGAAGGCGCTTTGCGCTTCGGCGCGTGTGGTAATCAGCATTTGGTAATATATTGGCAGCAGCAAGAACGAGCACATAACAACGCCAACAAGCACTGCGCCGATGCCCTTCAAGACGACTTTGCCATTGAAATCCACCTCGCCAGAGAATGCTCGGAAAATCACATATATAAATGCTGCGATAAAAGAACCTATCGCAAAATAGAAATTCACAAACGTCACGGCAAACGCCGCCAATGAAACACATGTCATTCCCCACCGCTCTCGCCGCAACAGCCGCTCAAGGGCAATGAGCAAAAGCAAAAACGCCATGATAGGCTCATAAAAATGATAGTAATAGAGCGAGGCGATGCTGAACGACGAGAATGTGAAAAGATAAGCGCCAAATGTGGAGTTTTGACGACTCACGCCCATCTTGCGCAGATAACGCCACGCCAGCCATCCCATGCACAAAAACTTGAGCACAAAGGTTATAATCAACCCAACCTCAAGCAAAGATTCAGGAAACAGACAGTTAATCCACACAAATGGGCTCGTGAGAGTATAAAAGGCGTAAGAGCCAATGAAGTCGCTACCTAGATAGGTGTTCCACGACCACCATGGCGCACCAGTAGCAAGCATGCGCTTGGTCTCAAGGATAAATGACACCTCTTGATGTACAAAATCGCTCGACAACCACAAATCACCCCATAAAAATGCTACTGGCAATAAAGCTATTGCCAGCGTCATCAATGTCAAAAACAGCAATCTTCTCATCGCTAATCCCTTATCTTTTAATCGCTAATCGCGCGAAGCGCCAACTAATCAGTGCGAAGCGCTAAAGTCCCACGGTGGTATCGACGTTATATCGCGGGCGGTTCTTTACCTCGGTATAGATTTTGCCTACATACTCGCCAATAATACCAATTCCTATAAGAACAAAAGCCCCCACGAACCAAATAGACAGAATAATTGATGGCCAGCCTGATACAGCCTTGCCCATGAAATAGGAGCAGAGCACATAGATTAGCATAATCAGGGCAATAAGCAGAAATAGCAATCCTACCTGCATCACTAGGCGCACGGGCTTTACACTGAACGAGGTGATGCCGTCGATGGCGAAGTTTACCATCTTCTTGAGGGGATATTTGCTCTCGCCGGCAATGCGTGCCGAGCGGTCATAATAGACGCAGTCGGTCTTGTAGCCAAGCTTGGTTACAATGCCGCGAATGAACAGGTTGCGCTCTTTGTAGTCGAGCAATGCGAGCACGGCACGGCGACTCATAAGACGGTAGTCGGCATGGTTCTCGATGGTCGATACCCCCAGCCGCTTCATCAGTCCATAGAACATACTGGCTGTGGTGCGCTTGAACCATGTGTCGGCTTTGCGCTCTTTTCGAACACCGAACACTATGTCGCATCCGTCCTTGTAGCGCTCTACCATCTGGGGAATCACGTTGATATCGTCTTGCAAGTCGGCATCAATGCTCACTGTGATGTCGCAATGCTCTACAGCAGCAGCAAGGCCGGCCATAAGGGCATTTTGGTGACCACTGTTGCAGGCAAGTTTAACACCAGCCACTCTGCCGCTTTCGACAGACAGCTTCTCGATGATTTCCCAGGTGTTGTCGCGAGATCCGTCATCAACATATAGCAGTTTGCTCTCATGTGCGATGCTTTCCTGTGATATCATCTCGTCCATCAACTGTGCAAGCTTAGCATGCGACTGAGGCAGTGCATCTTGCTCATTGAAGCAATGCACCACAATGTATAATGTCGGTTTTTCTTGTGTCATAATTACCTTGTAAATGTGCGGCATACTAAAGCGGTATGCCACAAGTTCAAACTACAAAATTACAAAAAAATCAATTTCAACTTCACATTAGAGCAAAAAATATCATCCTAAAAGCAGAAAAAGACATCAAGCACAGGTTTCAATGTGTAAAATAACTTAAATTGAAGTCTAAATATTAATATATTAATATATATTTCGTACCTTTGCAGTCGTTTTTGAGACCTACATTTTTAACGCAGAATTTTACTACGTTACTATATAAATTTACTATTAAAAGTTATGGCAGAAAAATTTGAAAAATTGTTCGACCAATTCGCGCCTGTCACTCCAGAAGAGTGGCGCGCCAAGGCTGAAGTCGATCTGAAGGGTGCTGACTACAGCAAGAAGATGATTTGGCGGACAAACGAAGGTTTCAACGTTGAGCCTATCTACCGTGGCGTTGACATTGAAAACCTCAAGACCACCGAGTCGCTTCCTGGCGAATATCCTTTCGTGAGAGGTACTCGTGTGAACAATGACTGGTATGTTCGTCAAGACATTGACGTTACCGATGTGAAAGCCGCTAATGCCAAGGCTCTTGAAATCTTGAACAAAGGAATTAACGATGTGTGCTTCAAACTTCCTCACGGAGAGAGCGTTGATATCGTTGCTCTTCTAGACAAGATTGACGTGAACCTCGTGGCTATTGACATCAACTGCTGTGTGAAGGTAGCTGCCGATGTTGCTAAGCAACTCGTGGCTGTTATTGAAAAACAGGGCGCTCAAGAGACATTTGTTGGTTCTATCAACTTTGATCCCTTCCGTCGCTATTTCAAGCACGGCGAGCCATTCCCTGGCGACATGGTTGCCATGGCTAAAGAGATGCTCGACATCGTAAAACCCGTCAAGAACCTGCGCGTGCTGAGTGTTGACGCTATCCTGCTCAACAACGCTGGCGCTTTCATCTACCAAGAGCTTGGCTATGCTCTGGCTTGGGGTAATGAGTGGATGGCAATGCTTACCGAAGCTGGCGTTCCAGCTCAAGAGGTCGCTTGCCGCATCAAGTTCAACATGGGTATCTCTACAGTTTATTTCATGGAGATTGCCAAGTTCCGTGCAGCTCGCATGCTGTGGGCTCAAATCGTGAAGCAGTACAACCCCGAGTGCGACTGTGCTTGCAAGATGGTTGTCAATGCCGCTACAACTGAGTTCACACAGACAGTGTTCGACTCTTACGTGAACCTGCTCCGCAGCCAGACACAAGCCATGTCGGCTGCTTTGGCAGGAGTTGACTCTATCGTTGTCGCTCCATTTGACAAGGCATATCAAACTCCCGACGATTTCAGCGAGCGCATCGCCCGCAATCAGCAGATCTTGCTCAAGGAAGAAAGTCACCTCGACAAGGTTACTGACCCCGCAGGTGGCTCTTACTATGTTGAGATGCTCACCATGTCGATAGCACAGGAAGGTTGGAAACTATTCCTCGACGTGGAGGACAAGGGTGGATTCAAGGCCGTGCAAGAGGCAGGAGAGATTACTGCTGCTGTCAATGCTAGTGCTAAGGCCCGCTTCGACAAGGTGGCTAAGCGTCGCGAGCAACTGCTCGGAACCAACCAATTCCCCAACTTCACCGAGAAGAGCGAAGGCAAAGCCGCAAACATCAACTACGAGGCTCAACCCGAGAACGTTTTGAACCGCCAGCGCCTTGCCACTCACTTTGAGCAGTTGCGTCTCGCTACCGAGAATGCAGCTCACACTCCCAAGGTGTTCATGCTCACCATCGGCAACTTGACCATGCGTCTTGCTCGTGCACAGTTCAGCAGCAACTTCTTTGCTTGCTCTGGCTATGAGATTATCGACAACAACGGCTTCAAGACTGTGGAGGAAGGTGTCGATGCAGCACTTGAGAAGAAAGCCGATGTTATCGTGCTCTGCTCAAGCGATCCTGAATATGACGAGTACGCTCCAGCAGCCTTCAAATATCTTGACGGCCGCGCCGAGTTTGTGATTGCTGGTCCCGAGAACGATGCGTTCAAGGAGCTTGGCATCAAGTACTTTATCAACGTGAAGAGCAATGTGCAAGCCACATTGACCGAATTTAATGCTAAACTTTTAAAATAATCGAGCAACATGAGACCAAATTTCAAAAACATAGACATAGCTAACGAGGCGTTCAACGTAGAACACAAGCCTCTGCATCTTGCCGAACCCTGGCGCAACGCCGAGTTGCTCGACATCAAGCAAGTATATACTAAGGAAGACATTGAGGGTCTTGAGCACCTAGACTTCGTGGCTGGTATTCCTCCTTTCCTGGGAGGTCCTTACAGCCTCATGTACCCATTCCGCCCCTGGACAGTGCGCCAGTACGCCGGCTTCTCGACAGCTGCCGAGAGTAATGCGTTCTACCGCCGCAACCTGGCTTCGGGACAGAAGGGTCTGTCTGTTGCCTTTGACCTTCCTACCCACCGTGGCTACAATGCCGACAACCAGCGCGTAGTTGGTGACGTGGGTAAAGCAGGTGTTTCAATCTGCTCGGTAGAGGACATGAAGGTGCTCTTTGATGGAATTCCTTTGGAGACCATGTCAGTTTCTATGACCATGAACGGTGCCGTTCTGCCAGTTATGGCGTTCTACATCGTTTCGGGTCTTGAGCAAGGCGCTCAGCTTGAGCACATGGCAGGTACCATCCAGAACGATATCCTTAAGGAGTTTATGGTGCGCAACACCTATATCTATCCTCCTAAGTTCTCGATGCAGATAATCGCCAGCATCTTTGAGTACACCTCGAAGAACATGCCTAAGTTCAACTCTATCTCAATCTCGGGCTACCACATGCAGGAAGCAGGTGCTACTGCCGACATTGAGCTCGCCTATACTCTCGCCGATGGTATGGATTACATCCGCACTGGTGTGAACGCTGGTCTTAGCGTTGACGCTTTTGCACCTCGTCTGTCGTTCTTCTGGGGCATCTCGATGAACTTCTTCACCGAAATCGCTAAGATGCGCGCAGGTCGCTTGCTGTGGGCGAAGATTGTGAAGAGCTTTGGCGCTGAGAATCCCAAGTCAATGTCGCTGCGTACTCACAGCCAGACTTCGGGTTGGTCACTCACCGCACAAGACCCATTCAACAATGTGGGCCGCACCTGTATTGAGGCAATGGCTGCCGCTCTGGGTCACACCCAGTCACTGCACACCAATGCTCTTGATGAGGCTATCGCACTGCCTACTGACTTCTCGGCACGTATCGCACGTAACACTCAGATCTACATCCAACAAGAGACCTATGTGACCAAGGCTATCGATCCTTGGGCAGGTTCTTACTATGTGGAGCGTCTCACTCACGAACTCGTTCACAAGGCTTGGAATCACATTCAGGAGATTGAGAAGCTTGGCGGTATGGCTAAGGCAATTGAGACTGGCGTGCCCAAGATGCGCATCGAGGAAGCAGCAACCCGCACTCAGGCCCGTATCGACAGCGGTTCTCAAACCATCGTGGGCATCAACAAGTATGCTCTCGAGAAAGAGGCTCCTATCGACATCCTTGAGATTGACAACACCGAGGTTCGCAACGAGCAGGTTGCACGCCTCGAGGAGTTGCGCAAGAACCGCGACGAGGCTAAGGTTCAGGCCGACCTCAAAGCCATCACCGAGTGCGTGCGCACT
>JAFZUL010000063.1 GCA_017618355.1 Muribaculaceae bacterium | reverse complement strand
CATTGTGGAATTTGGTGGAAAAATGTTTAACGTTACTCACCTTGATTTCCTCGACTGGTTGATTATTGTCGCCGCAACTTCGGTAATCCTTTGGATAGGCGAGACAATCAGACTCTTAGAACGAAAATAATTCTATTTAGATGCATTTTATACACCTTAACACCCATAATGTGCAATGGTTAATATTTGCATCTTTTAGTTAAACATTCTTTATTTAATATTTATTAGAATAATCTTTTATAATTTTGCAGCCGAAATTATTATTTCACATATTTCATTTTATACAAAAACACTAAACACCTAAAAAATCATAAGGTTAAATGGCTGCAAGTCAATTTGCTAAAGTAATTGCTGAGAGTTCATCAACACGCTCTGAGTGGAGTTTGGTTGATGGCAGCAATGTGGTAGCTCATGCTGTGATATCGGGAATCAACCCTTATTTCTTAACTCGTAGAGAGATAAGCCACATTATCAGACTTGAATTACCCCGCGATTTCTTCAAGCGACGCTGGGACAAAGTTTATTTTTATGGCGCGGGATGCTCCAACCCAGAGCGTAACAAGATTGTAGAACTGTCGCTTGTAGCACAGTTCAAAACTCCAGTAGTTGTAGAAAGCGACCTCGTGGGAGCAGCACACGGACTGCTTCAAAACGAGGCGGGCTTAGCATGCATCCTTGGCAATGGTTCCAACTCCTGCTTCTACGACGGCGAGAAAATCACCAAGAGCGTCACCTCTGGTGGCTTCATCCTCGGTGACGAGGGTAGCGGTTCTGCAATGGGACGCATCTTCCTGAGCGACGTACTCAAAAACTTGGCTCCAAAAGAGTTGATTGAAGAGTTCTATGCTGTGAACAAAATCACAAAAGCCAATATTATGGATGCCGTCTATAATAACCCGCATGCCAACAACAACCTCCACAACTACTCGTTCTTCCTTGCCGACCATCTCGACAATGAGTATTGCCATGAGCTTGTCACCAGCGAGATAAAGCGATTCTTCGACCGCAACATCTGTCAGTATGACTACAAAGACTATCCCGTGTGCTTTGTGGGCTCAGTTGCCACACGCTACAGCGAGATTCTGCTCCAAGTGGCCTACAGCTACAATGTCAATGTCAAGAAAATCGTCAGCGAGTCGATGCCAGGACTGGTAGTTTATCACTCGGTTGGGATGAAAGTGTAACAATTATTACAACACATCTATAAAACACATCTATCCATCAAGTTCGAAAGTGAACTTGATGGATTTTTTATTACTACTCCAAAAGCCTTTTTTGTACGATATTTCTGCAAATTTTACTGAAAATTTGTTTATAACCTATAAATAAAACGCTTTTATGAAAAATGAACATTTTTTTTGTTTTTTATTCGGAATGTTTGTTGTATTTTTGTAATCTAAAGTTGAAAAACATATATAATTATGGCATTTAATAAGAAAATATTACTTTTTGTGGTTTCTGTCATAATACTAATATTGTCATCCTTGACAATGTATGGCCAAACCTTAACCCAAGACGAGACCAGCAGAATCCAACAAATCATCTCTTCCACTCTGCCCGAGCACATGGGAATCGGGCAACTGAAAGTGAAATCAGTCGAGGTGGTTGACGACTCCCTCAAAATTGACCTGAGCGAGAACTTCGGCGACGTGCCTTTCACCCAGGAGAGCATCAAACAGTTGAAAGACGATATCTCGTCAACTCTCGGAGAGCAGTACCGAGACCACAAGGTGTATATCAGCATCGCCGGCAACAATATCGAGAACTATTTCTCTGAGTTCGAGAACTCTTATAAGCGCAAACACAACGCTTTCATAACACCAGTCGATGAGAACCGCCACTACAAGAAAGGCCTGAGCGGAAACATCGTGGCGGTATGGCCCAGCCACGGCTGGTACTTCGAGCCTTACCTCAACCGCTGGGAATGGCAACGCGCACGCATGTTCCAAACCGTGGAGGACATGTACACCCACAGCTACATGATTCCCTATATCATGCCCATGCTTGAGAATGCAGGAGCCTATGTGTGGGATGCTCGCGAGCGCGATACTCACAACTTCGGCGCTGTTGTAGATAACGACGGCGGCAATGCCCAAAAAGGCTACCATGAGACCAATGGCGGCAAGAAATGGAAAAACGGCGAAGGCAACGGCTTTGCCTACAACCGCAACGAGTATAAAGATTTTGAGAACCCCTTCGAGGAAGGCTCCTATCGCATGATAGATGCCGAGAAAGACAAGAAGAAAGAGGCTACCGCATCGTGGGACGTGGACATGCCCGAGGCTGGCATTTTTGCCATCTATGTGAGTTACAAGTCGCTGCCAAACAGCGCACACGACGCCACTTACACCATCAACTCACTTAACGGCAGTCAGCAGTTCAAGGTTGACCAAAGCATGGCTGGCGGCGTGTGGGTATATCTCGGTTCATTCCAACTTGCAAAGGGCATGAACAAAAACGTGGTGACACTGAGCAACCTCAGCAGCGATAAGAAGGCTGTCATCACAGCCGACGCGATAAAGGTGGGTGGTGGCAAGGGTAACATCGTGCGACGTGTGGCATTACCTACTCCCGAGAACAAAGCCATCGCCGAGAAGAACGACGACATGAAATACTTGGGCAAGGAAGGCATCGACTACCAATATGTGGGCAGTGGTGAGCATCCCTGGTTCCATCTGGGCTCGCGCTACTTCCTCCAGTGGTCGGGCTTCCCTCACAAGGTGTATTCTACCAGCGACGGCATCAACGACTATGTTGACGACTACCGCAGCCGTGGCGAATGGGTAAACTGGCTCGCTGGCGGCAGCGACGTTCTGCCTGGCAAGCCTGGCCTCAAGGTTCCTGTTGATGTGTCGTTCTGCCTGCACACCGACGCTGGCACCACCCAAAACGATGACATCATCGGCACTCTACTCATCTACTGCACCACCAAGAACGGAAAACAGTTTGGCAAATATGAGAACGGAACTCCTCGCGAACTCTCGCGACAATTTGCCGACATTGTCTCCACTGAGGTTGTAAACGACATACGTGCCAAATACGAGCCTAACTGGACCCGCCGAGGCATGTGGGACAAGAGCTACTATGAGGCTCGCGTGCCCGAGGTGCCAGCTCTGCTCATGGAGCTGCTTTCGCACCAGAACTTCGCCGATATGAAATATGGCCTCGACCCGCAGTTCCGCTTCGATGTTAGCCGCTCTATCTACAAGGGCATCGCTAAATTCATCGCTAAGCGCGACCACCGCGAGTGCATCATCCAACCACTCCCCGTCAACTCTTTTGCCATCAACAAAGTGAGCGAGTCGCTCTATATGCTCAACTGGGAGCCTACTCCTGACCCACTATGCGCCAGTGCGATTGCAAAGAAATACGTTGTTCTGGAACAAGTAGGCGACGGAGGCTTTAAAGAGATTGAAATCGTTGATGACCCGCACTATTCGGTTCACATCGACGACAACGAGATTCACAGCTACAAGATTGTGGCAATGAACGAGGGCGGACGCAGTTTCCCAAGCGAGACATTGTCGCTGGGTGTCGCCAAAAACAGCAAAGGCACCGTAATGGTGGTAAACAACTTCACACGCATCAGCGGACCCGACTGGTTCGAGAGCGGCAAGATGGCTGGCTTCTACGACAACAAAGATCACGGTGTGCCCTACATGGAGCAAATCAACTATCTGGGCTCGCAGTTTGAGTTCCGTCGCCACCTGCCCTGGCGCGACGACGATGCTCCAGGCTTTGGTGCATGCCGCAGCAACCACGAGACAGAGAACATCGCTGGAAACACTTTCAACTACCCCACGCTGCATGGCAAAGCCATCATGCAAGCTGGTTACTCCTTTGTCTCGACCAGCGTCAAGGCAGTGGAGAATGGCGAGATAAACCCAACTGACTATTGCGCCCTCGACATAATAATGGGCAAGCAGAAAGAGATTCCCACTGGACGTGGAGCAAAGCCCTCGCGCTACAAAGCTCTAACCAGCGGACTGATGAGCGCCATAACTTCTTACACCCGCAACGGCGGCAATGTGCTGATGACAGGAGCTTACGTGGGAAGTGACATCTGGGACAAGGACAACCCTGCACAGAACGAGATGAACTTCGCCAAGAACGTTATGGGCTTCACTTGGGTGGACGGTCGTGCCACTCTCCTCGGCGAGGTCTATAGCGTGCCTAGCGCTCTCAAGATGAGCGACGGAATGGGCCGACTCTCGTTCTACAACACCCTCAACAGCGACTTCTATGCTGTGGAATCACCCGACGCAATCAAGGCGAGCGACGACTGCGGCGCTACCATCCTCCGCTACAGCGAGAACAACATCCCCGCAGGTATCGCATCAAGCCGCTACGGCTACAAGACCGTTGTTGTTGGTTTCCCCTTCGAGACCATCAAGAGCGAGACCGAGCGCAACACATTCATGAGCCGAGTGCTCAACTTCTTTGATAACAAATAAACTTAGTTTATGGAAGAGCGACTTCGCATATCAATTATCTGCGATCAAGCGGCAACCGTCACGCATTGTGAGGGTGATTTGCCGCTTGTAGTACGCTCAGACAAATTCCATCCTAGCTATCATTACTCTTGGATTGATTCTTTAAAATTCTTGAGTAGCGACACTTCAAAATATGCTATCTTCATCTTGCGCCCTACTCATATTGAGATGGGCCACATGGCACTACGCCGCATGATTAAGGTAGCAAAAGACACCAATGCGGCGATGGTCTATTGCGACCATTACAACCGCATGCCCGATGCCTCACTTGCCAAGCATCCAGTCATTGATTACCAAGAAGGCTCGCTGCGCGACGACTTCGACTTTGGACCAGTAGTTTTAATTAATATAGCTGCACTATGTGAAGCTTGCCACGAAATCGACAACGATTTAAAGAAACTGGATTTCTCTGGGTTTTATGCTATGCGACTTGCATTGTCTCGATTGGGTAAAATAGTTCACATTCCTGAATATCTTTATACCAGCGACGAACTTGAAACACGCAGCAGTGGCGAACGAGTTTTCGACTATCAGCGCGAAAGCGAAACCAAGAAGCAACGTGAAATGGAAGCAGTGTGCACTTGGCATCTCAAAAAGATTGGTGCTTATCTGCCACCTGAGAAATACGAAGACGTGGACCTCTCGCAGGGCGAATTTCCTGTTGAGTGCTCAGTAATAATTCCTGTTCTTAATCGAGCTAAAGTGATTGGCGATGCAATAAAGAGCGTTCTAACACAAGAGACCACGTTCAAGTTTAACCTTATCGTCATTGACAATCACTCCACCGACGGCACTGCAGAGGTTATCGACTCATTTGCCAGCGACCCGCGCTTGATTCACATAATTCCTGAGAGAGATGACTTGGGTATTGGCGGATGCTGGAACCTCGGCATCTATGATGAGCGTTGCGGCCGCTTTGCCATTGGTCTCGACAGCGACGATTTCTTTGCCGCATCTCATGCTTTGGAGACCATGATTGCCAAATTCTATGAGGAAAACGCCGCAATGATAGTTGGCAGCTACAAAATTGTAGATCATAATTTGCAAGAAGTTCCACCAGGCATCATAGCACACCGTGAGTGGACATTGGAGAACGGGCGCAACAACCTGCTACGCGTTAACGGCATTGGAGGACCTCGTGCCTTCTTCACCCCAATCTATCGTGAAATATGCCTGCCTTGCAGCAGCTATGGTGAGGACTACGGCATGGGGCTGATGACTTCACGCCATCACCGAGTGGGGCGCGTGTGGGACGTGATGACGCTTGACCGTCGTGGCGACGACAATACCGACTCAAACCTCAGCATCGAGCAGGAGAACACCAACAATCTCTACAAAGACCGCCTGCGCACTTGGGAAGTTCAGGCGCGACAAGCATTAATGAAGACTGAAAATCAATAATCAAAATACATATAACATCATGACAAAAATTAATTGCTTTATTCCTTTTGCCAATGCCGAGCAGGCACAGGCTACAGTCGATGGGTTGAAAGCCAACCCATTAGTGAACAAAATCTATTTGCTCGCCAACGAGGAGGCTCAAGGCTCCATCGACGGCTGCGAAATGCTCAAGGTGAACAACCTCACCTCTACTGCCACCATGAAGGCTATCGCCGAGCGTAGCGATGCCTGCGTGACTTTGCTTTACACAAAGTATGTGACATTGAAGTTCGCGCCTTACGCTATTGAACGCTTTGTGAAGGTACTTGCCGACACCGACAGCGGTATGGTATATGCCGACCACTACAACGTAACCGACAAGGGCGCTGTTAAGGCTCCAGTAATCGACTATCAGATCGGCTCGCTGCGCGATGACTTCGATTTTGGCTCAGTGCTCGTGTTCTGCTCTGAGTGCTTCAAGAAGGCTGCCGCCGCTATGAAGGCAACTTACGAGTTTGCTGGCCTCTATGACCTGCGCCTCAAACTCTCGCAGTATAATCTTCTCACTCACATCAACGAGTATCTCTACAGCGATGTTGAGCTTGACACCCGCAAGAGCGGCGAGAAGATTTTCGATTACGTTGATCCACGCAATCGCGGTCGCCAAATCGAGATGGAAGCTGCCTGCACCGAGCACCTTAAAGAGATTGACGGCTACCTGCCTCCAGTTAAGGTGGTTGACGGCAAGGAAGTTCCCAACTTCAAGCACATAGAGTTTGACCACGACAAGTTTGAAGTGGAAGCAACAGTGATGATTCCCGTGCGCAACCGCATCCGCACCATCCGCGACGCGATTGACAGCGTTCTGAATCAGAAGACTAACTTCAAATTCAACCTCATGGTGGTTGACAACTTCTCTACCGACGGCACTCGCGAGGCTATTGCAGAGTATGATGACCCACGCCTCATCCACATCATCGCCGACTATTACGACATGGGTATCGGCGGTTACTGGAATCTCGCCGCTCACCACTCTAAGGCCGGCAAGTTTATTGTTCAGCTCGACAGCGACGACATGTATAAAGACGAGAATACTCTGCAGACTATGGTAAACGCCTTCTACGAGCAGAACGTGGCAATGGTTGTGGGCACCTACCTGATGACCGACATCCACTGCAACCCCATTCCTCCCGGCGTAATCGACCACAAAGAGTGGACTCCCGAGAACGGCCGCAACAATGCCCTGCGCATCAACGGTCTGGGCGCTCCTCGCGCATTCTACACTCCAGTGCTCCGTGAGGTAATGCTCCCCAACACAAGCTACGGCGAGGACTACGCTCTTGGACTTAACATCTCGCGCACCTACCAGATTGGTCGCGTCTATGAGCCAGTGTATCTGTGCCGCCGTTGGGACGACAATAGCGACGCCAACGTCGATGTAGTTAAGATGAATAACAATAACCTCTACAAAGACCGCATGCGCACTTGGGAGCTTATGGCTCGCATCGCCATGAATAAGAAGAACTGCTGTAAATGCTGCTGATTGAGCAAATAGACGAGCTTTGGGAGCGGCAGTTGCGCAATTGGCAACTGGTGCGAGACAACTATGCGGCACTTGATGGGCTGCTTACCCGTGAAGTGATTATCCCCATCACGGATAGCCTGGAAGACTCGCATATCATCTTGCAGTATAACCCAAAACGATTGAGGTCGTCGTCGGCAAGCATCGACGACGCCTCGCTCAAAGCTCGGCCTTGCTTCTTGTGCAACGAAAACCAGCCTAAGGAGCAGGAAACGGTAGTTTGGGACAACCGTTACAAGATTCAGGTCAATCCTTACCCCATCTTCTCGCGACATCTTACAATATCGGCCTTAGAGCACAAGCCGCAACGCATCGCTGGACGCATTGGCGATATGATGCGTCTCGCAAAAGAGCTCAAGGACTATGTTGTGTTCTATAATGGACCTTACAGTGGCGCTTCGGCCCCTGACCATGCTCACTTCCAAGCTGGACTTTACGAAGAGCTGCCCATCTGCCATGAGCTGTTCAGTGCAACGACCAGTTTGATTGACGCTAACAAAAAGGGGATATTTGGCACTGTCACTTGTTTGGGCAGACCAGTGTTCTATATCGAATCACTTGACATCGAACATGGCGAGCAATGGTTCAACGATTTGATTGACGCATTGCCTGTGAAGAAGGGACAAGAAGAGCCAATGATAAACATTCTTTGCTGGCACGATAGCGGCTCATGGTGCATAGCCGTGTTCCCACGTCGCAAGCACCGCCCTGCATGTTATGGTACTGGCGAGGACCAGTTCGTGCTCAGTCCCGCTTCGCTTGATATGGGCGGACTTTGGGCGGTTGCGCGAGAAGAAGACTTCAACAACTTAACTCTTCACGACGTGAGACTCATCCTTATGGATGTGTGCCTCGCACCTGAAGATTTTGAGGATATTACTGAGAAATTACATTTAATTTATTCAAAACGATAACACACTATGGCACAAGTTCCACAAGTGAGAGTAGGCATCATGAATGAGCCTATGATAGAGTTTGAACTCAACGGCGACTATCTTGTCAATGGCGAGAAGGTGACCGGCAATCAACTGGCGCAATGCGTCGATGGCATGGTAGAATGGAACGGCAAGAAATACCAAGACTTGCTTTTTGAGCCTATCAACGTAGATAGCGACTCGTTCACGCTCGAGAATGTGACAATCGGAGTCAGCTTCCACTGGAAACGCAAGGAGAACCAGACTTTCCGTGGTGCGCTGCACCTTATTGTCGAGAATGACCGCATCACAACCATCAACATCCTCTCGGTAGAGGAATACCTACTGAGCGTGATTTCGAGCGAGATGAGCGCTACAGCATCACTCGAGCTGCTTAAAGCCCACGCTGTAATCTCGCGAAGCTGGCTGTTGGCACAAATCCACAAAGACAGCGTTGCCACAGCTGCCGAGCCAGGCCTGCATCAGGAATTTGCAGCAAGAAGCGACGATGAAGAGATAAAATGGTGGGACCGTGACGACCACGTAAACTTCGACGTGTGCGCCGACGACCACTGCCAGCGTTATCAGGGCATCACACGAGCCTCGACCGAGGCTGTACGTCAAGCTATAGAAGCCACCTGGGGACAGGTGCTGATGTATGGCGGCGAACTCTGCGACGCGCGATTCTCAAAGTCGTGCGGCGGCGTGTATGAGCAGTTTGAGAACTGCTGGCAAGACGACCATCACCCCTATCTGGTGGCTCGCCGCGATGATGACGACGAGATGAACTTCCCCGACCTCACCCGTGAGGACAATGCAGCCGATTGGATTCTCTCCTCGCCACATGCCCACTGCAACACCACCGACAAGGAAATTCTGTCGCAGGTGCTTAACGACTACGACCAAGAGACAACCGACTTCTACCGCTGGCATGTGGAATACACTCAAGAGGAACTGAGTCGCATCATCCGTGAGCGCACTGGCGATGACTATGGGCGAATTTTAGACCTCGAGCCAGTGGCACGAGGCACCAGCGGGCGTCTCTACAAACTCCGCATCGTTGGAGAGAAGATGACCAAGACCATTGGCAAAGAGTTGTCTATACGCTACGCCCTCTCCCCGTCGTGTCTCTATAGCTCGGCTTTCATCGTGGAGAAGATTGAAGAAGGTAATGATGAGTTCCCCGAGAAATTTATCTTGCGAGGTGCAGGTTGGGGGCACGGTGTAGGCCTTTGCCAAATAGGCGCCGCAGTAATGGGCGCCAAAGGCTACAGCTACCAGCAAATCCTCCTGCATTACTTCATTGACGCACAGATAAAAACAATATATTAATTAGCCAAGACATAAAAACTATATAACAATGAGCGCATTAACAAAATTCAAACAATCACCCTGGGCATGGGTCCCAACCTTATATTTTGCTGAGGGCATACCTTATTTCATTGTCAACAACATTTCAGTGCTGATGCTTGCCAAGATGGGAGTGCCCAATGGACAAATGGCATTGTTTACTAGCTTACTATACTTGCCTTGGACTATAAAGCCGTTCTGGAGCCCCTTTGTAGACATCATCAAGACAAAACGATGGTGGGTTCTTGCCATGCAAGTGTTGATGTCGGTGGCATTCATTCTACTCACACTTGCTATACCTCATCCTGATGCAGCAACTATAGTCAGTGGAAAAACTCCTATCAGCCTGTTTTACATAACACTGATATTGTTTACCATTACAGCCTTTGCATCGGCCACTCACGACATCGCTGCCGACGGATTCTATATGCTGGCTTTAACTCAGAAGAACCAAGCAGCTTTTGTTGGAATCCGCAGCACATTCTATCGATTGTCGTCAATATTTGGTCAAGGTGTGCTTGTATATATCGCCGGCACTATTGAAAAAAACACAGGCGACATTCCTAAGTCATGGTTCTGGACAATGCTTATTACCGCTGTTCTTTTCAGCGTAGTAACCCTTTATCACACCTTCTTTGTTCCCAAACCCGCATCAGACAAATCGTCTCTTGCCTCAGAAGGAAAGAAGGCCAATACAAGTCAATTATTAACAGACTTAGGTGTAATGATATTGTTGATGATATTATTACCTGTAATATTAGTCTACATTATTGTTGCAAAGATACTGTCGAAAGTAGGTATATCCCTATTAAATGACTATTTAAACCAGTTCGCCCAATGGTTGTCGAAATATAGTGAATTTGGCCGTACATTTGTCACATTCTGCCAAAAACCAGGCATATGGTTAGCGATAGTATTCCTTCTCCTGTATCGTTTGCCCGAGGCATTCCTCATCAAAATGTGTATGCCTTTCCTTGTGGCTGCGAAGAACGTTGGAGGATTGGGTCTATCGACCGATGATGTTGGCATCGTGTATGGTACCATTGGTGTGATATTCCTTACCGTTGGTGGCATATTGGGCGGCATTTATGCCTCAAAAGTCGGTTTGAAGAAATCACTATGGTGGATGGCGGCTTGCATGACACTACCTTGCCTTACATTTGTTTATCTTGCCATTTGGCAACCCGATAACATTGTAAACATTAGTATTGCCGTTGCAATTGAGCAATTTGGCTATGGTTTCGGTTTCACCGCCTATATGCTTTACATGATTTACTTCTCGGAGGGTGAATTCAAGACCTCGCATTATGCAATCTGCACTGCTTTCATGGCATTGAGCATGATGATTCCTGGAATGTTTGCAGGATATATACAAGAAGCCTTAGGATACGTCAACTTCTTCTGGATGGTTATTGCTTGCTGCGTGGCAACGCTGATTGTCACTTTCCTAGTCGATCGCAAAATCGATCCTGATTACGGACACAAATAATCAAATGGCAACATCTTTTTTATAATCATAAACTACGGATTAAGTATCATTTTATGAAACGACACATTATATTTTTAGCTTTGGCTGTGGTAGCATTGGCTGCCAGTGCTGTAGTGAAGCCGGGTATTGAAGTGCTGCGCGACGGTGGTTTTGAGCAGCTGCAGGGCAAGCGCGTGGGACTGGTTACCAACCCCAGTGGAATCGACAACAACCTTAAATCAACAGTCGATATCCTTAATGAGGCACCAGGCGTGAAGCTGGTTGCGCTCTTCGGTCCTGAGCATGGTGTGCGGGGCAATGCACATGCGGGCGACAAAGTGAGCGATGCCGTTGACCCAACCACTGGCATCAAGATGTACTCCCTCTATGGAAGTACACACGAGCCTACCGCTGAGATGCTGAAAGACATTGACGTACTAATCTATGATATCCAAGACATTGGTTGCCGCAGTTACACGTTCTATGCCACAATGGGTGTGTGCATGGAGGCGTGCGCCAAACATAATAAAGAGTTTATGGTCCTCGACCGCCCCAACCCACTGGGTGGCAACAAGGTAGAGGGAAACCTCGTGGAAGATGGATATTTCTCCTTCGTGAGCAAATATGCCATCCCATATCTCTATGGCTTGACTCCCGGCGAACTTGCCCAGTACCTTAACGAGGAGGGCATCATCGCCAAAGGCTCAAAGACTGGCAAGAAATGCAATCTTACCGTTATTCCTATGGAAGGATGGACTAGAGACATGAAATTCCGCGACACGGGCATGCCTTGGGTACTGCCATCGCCACAGATTCCTGCCCCTGAGAATGCGTTTTTCTATCCAGTTAGCGGCATTTTGGGCGAACTCTACATCTTCAACACTGGCATTGGCTATACCCTGCCCTTCGAGTGCTTTGCCGCTTCATGGATTGACGCAGAGGCTCTTGCCAAGAACATGAACGCCCTCAATCTGCCTGGTATGCACTTCCGCCCCATCAACTACAAACCCTTCTTCGCACTTAGCGTGGCGGTTGACAAGTCGTTGCAAGAGGTTCATGGCGTGCAGATTTACATCACCGACCTCGACAAGGCCAATCTCGTGCTCACACAGTTCTATTTCCTGCAAGTGATTCACGAAATGTACCCCGACAAGCAGCTCTTCGAGCAGAACCCCAAGCGCTATGCGATGTTCGACAAGGTGTGCGGCACCAAAGAAATTCGTGAGCGCTTCTGCCGCCGCTACAAAGTGGAAGACATCATCGACTATTTCAACAAAGACAACGAGGCCTTCAAAGCCAAGTCAAGCAAATATTATCTCTATCACTAATCTAGAAAATCTAGGCTTTCTAGAAATCTAGTAAAAAATGGACGAGAAGCATAAAACATATCTCAAGCGCATCAGGGAATTCATCCCTAAGGACCGCATCTACACCGACGACCTGCACTGCCTGGCGTGGGGCACCGATGCTGGCTTCTACCGCAACATCCCGCAAGTGGTGGTGCGCTCCAAAAATGAGCAGGAAGTGGCGCAACTCCTTGCCATCGCCAACGAGATGCAGCTGCCCGTGACCTTCCGTGCTGCGGGCACTAGCCTGAGCGGTCAGACCAATACCGACTCCATCCTTATTGTCGCTGGCAAGAACTGGGAGAACTATGAGGTTGCGCCCGACGCCAGCTACATCAAGCTGCAACCAGGACTTGTGGGTAGCGAGGTCGATAAGATTCTCGCGCGTCACAACCGCGCCTTCACCCCCGATCCTGCCAGCAAGAACTCTGCGATGGTAGGCGGCATCGTCATAAACAATGCCAGTGGAATGAGCTGCGGCACACACGCCAACAGCGACCGCATGATGCTCTCTATGCGCATCGTCCTCGCCGACGGCACCATACTCGATACTGGCAACAAGCGCAGCCGTGAAGCCTTCACTCTGTCTCATCCGCAATTCATCAAGCGCATTGAGGAAATTCGCGATCGCGTGAATGCCGACCAAGAGCTAGCCGACCGCATCCGCCACAAATATGCCATCAAGAATGTGACAGGCCTCAACATCTCGCCATTTGTGCTCTATACCAATCCTTTCGACATCATCACACACCTCATCGTGGGCAGCGAGGGCACTCTTGCCTTCGCCAGCGAGTTCACGATGAAGACTGGCCACCTCTATCCCTGCCGAGCCAGCGCGATGCTCTATTTCCAGGATATGCGAGAGTCGTGCGAAGCGGTGGTAGCTATGAAGAAAGGTCCCGTTCACTGCGCCGAGATTCTAGATAAGAAATCACTTGCCAGCGTAGATGACACCACAGGTGAAGGACTCACCGCAGTTCTCATCCAAACCTTTGCCGACAGTAAAGACGAACTTCAGAGCAATATCAACAAGATAATGGCCATCCTTGAGCCATTCCACCTCTATGTGCCTGCCGTTTTCACCAACGATCCTAAGGTCTATGGCAAGTATTGGGCGATACGCTCGGGCATCTTCCCCAGCGTTGGCGGCACGCGTCCGCTAGGCACAACGGTCCTTATCGAGGATGTGGCGTTCCACATCGAGGATTTGCCCGATGCCACAGTTGATTTGGCACAGATGCTCATCGACTACGGCTACGACGACAGCTGCATATACGGTCACGCCCTTGAGGGTAACTACCACTTCATAATCTCGCAGTCGTTCGACACGCAAGAAGAGATCTCTCGCTACGAAAACCTTATGCGAGCTGTAGTGGAGCTGGTAATCGACAAATATGACGGCTCGCTCAAGGCGGAGCACGGCACAGGCCGCAATATGGCGCCATTTGTCAAGAAAGAATGGGGTGAGAAGGCCTATCAAGTGATGCTCGACGTCAAGCAACTCTTCGACCCGAAAGGCATCCTTAACCCAGGCGTCATTTTCAACGATGACCCCGAATGCTTCATCAAGAACCTCAAGCCCATGCCCTTGACCAACGATAACGTGAACAAGTGCATCGAGTGTGGATTCTGTGAGGTCAATTGCGTGAGCAGTGGACTCACCCTCTCCTCTCGCCAACGCATCATCGTTCAGCGTGAAATCTCTCGACTAAAAGACACAGGCGAAGACCACAAACGATTGAAACGCCTTGAAAAACAATATAAATACTACGGCGAAGCCACTTGCGCCGCCGATGGGCTCTGCTCCACATCCTGCCCAATGGGCATCAATGTGGGCGAACTAACCCACGACCTGCGTGCCGAGCAACATGGCAAAGGCACTATGGCTCATGGCATTGGTGATTATTTGTCACGCCATTTCGCAACGACTAAAGGTAGCCTCAAATCACTGCTCTACGTCGCCAATGCAGCACATTCAGTAATTGGCGACGGTGGCGTGAATGCTGTGGGAAAAGCCATGCACGCCATTGGCGCTCCACTATGGACTCCAGCCACTCCAAAACCTCACAAGATGAAAGCCCTTCACCAAACCGCCAGCGACAAAAAGGTGGTATATTTCCCAAGTTGCCTCAACCAAGCGCTCGGTAAAGACAAACATGGTGTAGATATTGACCTTGTGGATAAAGTGGTGGCTTTCCTCAACAAGGCAGGATGGGAAGTCATCTATCCCGAAAACATGAACAACATGTGCTGTGGCATGATTTGGAACAGCAAGGGAATGCCTGACATCGCCCAACAGAAGACCGACGAACTTGAGCAAGCACTACTCAAGGCTAGCGACAACGGCAAATATCCCGTGATGTGCGACCAAAGCCCATGTCTCCACCACATGCGTGAGCACATGAAGCAAGTAAAACCATTAGAGCTCATGGAGTTTATCCACGATTATGTGGCGCAAGACTTGGAGTTCTCGCCAACCGATGAGCCCATCGCGCTGCATCTCACCTGCTCGACACGAATGATGAAGATTGACGACAAGATTCTCGACCTCGCCAAGCGATGCTCAACTAATGTGCTCATCCCTGAGGGAGTGGGTTGCTGCGGCTTTGCCGGCGACAAGGGATTCACTCATCCCGAACTCAACGCCTACGCCCTGCGCAAACTCCGTCCTCAAATCGAAGCGGCAGGCATCAAGCGCGGCTTCAGCAACAGCCGCACCTGCGAGATAGGCCTCACCACCCACAGCGGTGTCCCCTACCAGTCGCTAATCTACCTAATCGACGAAGTAACAAAATTGCGAACAAAACAATAATATATAGATTTCATTGCGGCAAGTCTCATCACAGGCTTCTATAAACGATAAACGAACAACGATAAACGTTTTATTATGGCAAAAGAAAACAAACGACTCCTCTCGCTCGACATATTGCGAGGCATCACAATAGCTGGCATGCTCCTGGTCAACAACCCAGGAACATGGGAGCACATCTACACCCCACTGGAACACGCCGAGTGGATAGGCCTCACGCCTACCGACCTCGTGTTCCCGTTCTTCATGTTTGTGATGGGTGTGTCGATGTATTTCTCCCTGAGCAAATTCAAATTTGAACTCAGCAGCAAAGTATTCCTTAAGATTCTTAAGAGAACCATTATCCTATTCCTCATCGGATGGATGGTGCAATGGTTCGGAATGTGGCTGCGAGGACTTTACAAACCAGAGTCGCAGTTCTTTGCCGACATGTTTGGCAAGCTCCGCATTCTTGGAGTGTTCCAACGACTAGCGCTAGTCTATTTCTTCGGCTCAATGATTGCAGTGCTGTTCAAGACCAAGTTCATCCCTTGGATTATTGGTCTGCTGCTTGTAGCCTACGCCTTCATCCTAGGCTTTGGCAATGGATATGAGTTCTCGCTCGACAATATCCTTTCGCGAGTCGATTGCGCAGTACTTGGCGAAGACCACATGTATCACGAGAGCGCCTATGGCATTAGCCTTGCTCTCGACCCAGAAGGAATATTAAGCACCATCGCATGTGTCGCCCACGTGCTGATTGGTTTCATGATAGGCAAGTGCATAAGCACCGTTAAGAATAACCGCGACCGCATCGTTGAGATTGCGGTGTGGGGAGCGCTCATGCTGCTCGTGGGATGGCTGTTGCAATATGGCATACCATGCTGCAAGAAGGCATGGACCTCGAGCTACGTGCTCATCACCTGCGGCATGGCGTCGTGCATCCTCGCGATGCTCATCTATGCCATCGACATTAAGGGTCACAAGCGCTGGTGCCAGTTCTTCCAGGCATTTGGCATCAACCCGTTGTTCTGCTACCTTGTGGGAACGATTCTCGCTATCGTCTTTGGCACTGTGCGCTTTGGCACCAACGCCGCTGGCGACCCAGTGACCATCAAGTCGCTCATCTACAACGGCTGGAGTGCCGTAACCACCACTCCCGAGGCAGCATCATGCCTCTATGCCATAACCTTCGTACTGATAACATGGTGCTTTGGCTACATTTTGTATAAGAAAAAAATATATATAAAAATTTAAAAACAAAGACATTATGATTTTAATTGCTGACAGCGGCTCCACCAAGATTGACTGGTGTCTGCTAAACGGAAAAAAGAAAGTTGCTCAAATCTTCACCACTGGCATGAACGCACTGCTCATGACCGAGGAAGAGATGGCTGAGTGCATCATGAACGAACTCATGCCAAGTCTCAGAGGATATGATGTCACCGAGATTTACTACTACGGCGCTGGCATTATCAGCGACGAAATCAAGAATCAGGTCATCAACGCTCTCAAACGCAACATGCCCAACGTGACTAAGATTGAGGTTGATACCGACCTGCTCGGCGCAGCTCGTGCGCTATGCCAGCGTGAGCCAGGTATCGCCTGCATCCTCGGCACTGGAAGCAACAGCTGCTATTACGACGGAGAGAAGGTGGTTGACAACGTGTCGCCTCTAGGCTATATCCTCGGCGACGAGGGCAGTGGCGCTGTTTTGGGCAAACTCCTCGTGGGCGACGTACTCAAGAAGCAGCTTCCCGAACACTTGTGCGAGAAGTTCCTCAAGGAGTATAACCTCGACCGCACCACTATCATCGACCGAGTGTATCGTAAACCTGCCGCCAACCGTTTCCTGGCGCAGTTCGCTCCATTCCTCGAGCACAACATCAAAGAGCCTTCCATCAAAGCTATTGTGATGCGCTCATTTACCGACTTCTTTGTGCGTAACGTGGCAAACTATCCTAACTACAAGAAACTGCCATGTAATTTCGTGGGCTCTATTGCTCTGTTACAAAAGGATATACTCGTTGAGGCTGCCAGCAAGCTCGGCATCACCATTGGCACCATCATCCAAGCACCAATGGAAGGCCTTATCAAGTATCATTCTAACTAATGCTGAATGCAGGAAGCAAAAGGCTGAATCTAAAATCTAGAACCTCTAGAAAACTTTACACTTAACACTTATAACTTAACATTTCATAAGTTATGGCTTTTATAAAGATTAGCGAACAGCCCTCTCTTTACAACGACCTCGAGAAGAAGAGCGTGCATGAGCTCCTCACCGAGATTAATCAGGAGGACCACAAGGTGGCTGATGCCGTGCAGAAGGCGATACCACAAATCGAGAAACTCGTCATAGGAATCGTTGAGCGCATGAAGCGCGGAGGACGCATCTTCTATATGGGAGCCGGCACCAGCGGACGCTTGGGTGTGCTCGACGCCAGTGAGATTCCACCCACCTTTGGCATGGACCCAGGGTGGATTATCGGCCTTATTGCTGGTGGCGACTACGCTCTGCGCAATGCCGTTGAGAATGCCGAGGATGACGAGGCTCAGGGCTGGAAAGACCTGCAGGAATACGACATCACCAGCAACGATACCGTGATCGGTATCGCCGCCAGTGGCACAACGCCCTACGTGATTGGCGCCCTGCGTGATGCTCGTGCTCATGGCTGCCTAACCGCTGCCATCACCAGCAATCCCGACGCCCCAATTAGCGAGGCCGCCGAGATTCCCATCGAGATGATTGTTGGCCCCGAATACGTAACCGGCAGCAGCCGCATGAAGAGTGGCACTGGTCAAAAACTCATCTGCAACATGATTTCGACCAGCGTCATGATTCAAATGGGACGCGTGAAGGGCAACAAGATGGTGAACATGCAACTCACCAACAAGAAACTAGTAGATCGCGGCACACGCATGGTCGTAGAAGAGCTAGGACTCAGCTACGACGAGGCCAAGCGACTGCTCCTCCTTCACGGCAGCGTGAAGAAAGCCTGCGACGCCTATCGCGGCATCACCGAATAACTGCACCGAATAACTGCTACCCACCCCAACTCCCCCTCTAAACAGGGGGGATGGGGGAGTATGATTCTGAGAAGTTTGAGTTCTCCTTTAATTACTTTGCCTCTTTTAACTCCTTTGATTCCTTTAACTCCTTTAATCCCTTTCTAATAGTTATGAAACGATTTATCTTAATTTTGATAACAACGCTGGCGGCAGTTACTGCACTGCAAGCGCAGCCACCTGAGCGCACCGCCAATCAGGACAAATACTACGTGCGTCGAGCAACACACTTCGACGACCTGCCCGTCTATCGCCACGACATTATCATGCTGGGCAACAGCCTAACCGACGGCGCCGAGTGGAACGAGTTGTTCCACAACCCGAATGTCAAGAACCGCGGCATCATTGGCGACATCGTGCAAGGACTATATGAGCGCATGGAGCCGATTCTCCAAGGCCAGCCACGCAAGATTTTCATCCTCAGCGGCGTGAATGACGTGTCGCACGGCGTTGATGGCGACAGCATAGGAAGAGCTATGGAAAAACTCATCGTCCTCATCAAGGAGCGTTCGCCTCGCACCAAAATCTACTTGCAGTCGATGCTGCCGTTCAACACCGACGTGCAGATGTGGAAACTCCTCAAAGACCGCGAGCAAGTGGTAATCGACGGCAACCGGGCTATGGAAGAGGTGTGTAAGCGCCAAGGCGTAACTTGGATAAACCTCTACCCTCTCTTCGTTGACAAGAACGGTAAGCTCCGCGAAGACCTCACCAATGACGGTCTCCATCTGCTGGGGCCTGGCTACATCATCTGGCGAGATGCAATCAAGGATTACATCAATGACAAAGGGCATCCAGACATAGGACATCCCGGTAAAGGACGTCCCGGCAAAGGACATCCAAGAAAGCATCACAAGCCAAGAAGACATGGAAAGTTTAGAAGATTCTAGACACTATACAATCTAATCCTATATAACAGAAAAAGACTCCTTTTCGGGAGTCTTTTTTCTGTGGGGTGGAATATGGGGTTCGAACCCACGACCTTCGGAACCACAATCCGACGCTCTAACCAGCTGAGCTAATTCCACCGTGTTTTTTCAATTGCGACTGCAAAGGTAAGCGTTTTTTTTATACTGTGCAACACTTACCCGAAATTTTTTAGGTTTTCACCATTTTTTTCTTCGCAGTTTTATAATAGGGATTAGATTTAGTCATTAAGATTTACCCGCTGCCCCATACAATAGACAGCATGCAGCTTTAAGTCTTTTTCGAGGATGAGGATGTCGGCATCCTTACCGCGTTGCAGCGAGCCCTTGCGGTCATATACGCCCATAATCCTTGCTGGTGTCTCGGCAACCATGCGGCAAGCGTCCTGAAGCGGAATATCGGCCATGTGTACTGCTGTGGCTATTAGGCGATCCATAGTGGCGATGCTGCCTGCAAGCGCCGAGCGGTCGGCGAGTTTGCACACCCCATCCTCAATGATTACACGAGGGTCAAATGCCTTGTTGCTGTCGCTGGCAGCCACGGCAAGGGCATCGGTAACCATCGCTGTGCGCTCCACACCCTTAGTGTGATACACCAGTTTTAGCAGCGTGGGTGGCACATGTATGCCGTCGGCTATCATCTCCACGGTCATATTCTCCATCAGATATACAGCCTCGACAGTGCCAGCATGCTTGAACTCGCGCACGTTGTGGAAGCCGGGCATGCCATTGTAGAAATGCGTGGCATGGGTGTAACCAGCCTCGTATGCAGCCTTCACGTCATCATACTCGGCGGCGGTGTGGGCGATAGATGGCAACACATCTTTGTCGGCAAGGTACTTTCCCATCTCAATAACGCCAGGCAACTCGGGAGCCGAGTCCCAGCGCTTGATGCAATTGTAGTCCTCCACCACATGCTCATACTCGTTAGGGTCGGGCAAGCGGATAAGCTCGGGCATCTGGGCGCCAGCCTTGAGGGGGTTGAAATATGGTCCCTCGAGGTGAAGCCCCAGCACGCCGCTGAAAGGGTCTTCAATCAGCTCGTCGCAAGTTTGCGCCGCAGCCTCTATCATTTGTAATGTAGCTGACGAGAGAGTGGGGAAGATTGCTGTTGTGCCATGCTTGCGGTGAGCCATCACGGCAGCACGGAAGGCTTCTTCAGTACCTTCCATGAAGTCGTGACCGCCACCACCGTGGCAGTGAAGCTCAATGCCGCCAGGCACTACATGCATGCCCAGAGCGTTGATAGCTGTATCGGCGCGTGGCTCAATGTGACTGTTCTTGCGAATCTCCACAATGCGTGAGTCCTCAAAGAGCAGCGAGCCACCATTAATCCAACCCGACGGGGTAAGAATCTGACCGTTGTAAATCTGGGTTAACATGTAATAAAACGCGTTTTTCTATTGAATGCATCAAGGCCAAAGCGCCTCAAAAATCTTTTTACAAAGGTAATACATTTTTTTTAAACAAACACAAAAAATTAGAAAATAATCTATAACGAATGTAAAACTTTTTACTTTATCCCCCACTAGCCCATCCAAAATAGTCATCAAACCACCAAAATCGATAAAAAACAACTCCAAATGCAATCTGTTTGGGCTTTTTGTTGTATTTTTGCAAGAAAATAGAACGAAACAAATCATTAACTAAAAATACTACTATGACACCATTAATTGAAAGATTTCTAAAGTATGTGAAATTTGAAACCACAAGTGATGAGAACTCTGGCGTAACGCCCTCTACCCCAACCCAGATGGTCTTTGCCAAGGAACTGAAGAAGGACCTTGAGGAGATGGGACTCAGCGAGGTGGAGCTCGACGATAACGGCTACCTCTATGCCACTTTGCCTGCCAACACCGACAAGCCCATCCCCACACTGGGCTTCATCGCTCACATGGACACTGCCCCCGACATGAGCGGCAAGGATGTTAAGCCACGCATCATAGAGAAATATGCGGGCGGAGCCATCACACTTAACGAAGAGCAGGGCATCATCCTCGACCCAGCGCAGTTCCCCGAACTCGACGACCACATTGGACAAGACCTCATCGTCACCGACGGCACCACACTGCTTGGAGCCGACGACAAAGCGGGTATCGCCGAGATAGTTAGCGCTATCGAGTGGTTCCAGCAGCACCCCGAGGTGAAGCACGGCAAGATTCGCATAGGCTTCAACCCCGATGAGGAGATTGGCCTCGGAGCACACAAGTTTGACGTGGAGAAATTCGGTGCCGACTGGGCCTACACCATGGACGGCGGTGCTGAGGGCGAGTTGGAGTATGAGAACTTCAACGCCGCTAGCGCCAAAATCACTATCAAGGGCTTGAACGTGCATCCTGGAATGGCTAAGAACAAGATGATTAACGCCATCCTAGTGGGCAACAAACTCATGTCGCTGCTCCCCGAAAGCCAGACTCCCGCTACCACCGAGAAATATGAGGGATTCTATCACATCGTGGGCATCGAGGGAACAGTAGAGGAGTGCAAACTCACCTACATCATCCGCGACCACTGCCGCAAGCGCTTTGAGGAGCGCAAAGCCGAGGTGGAGCGCATCGTAGCCTTCATCAACGGCACCTACGGCGACATCGCTACCGTAGAACTCAAAGATCAGTACTACAACATGCGCGAGAAGATTGAGCCAGTGATGCACATCATCGAGACTGCCGAGCAAGCCATGGAGCGCGCTGGAGTGAAGCCAAAAGTGCTTCCCATACGCGGCGGGACCGACGGAGCACAGCTCTCGTTCAAGAACCTCCCATGCCCCAACATCTTCGCTGGCGGCATGAATATGCACGGCCGTTATGAGTACGTCTCAATCCAAGCCATGGAGAAAGCCATGATGACAGTAGTAGAAATCTGCAAAATCGTCGCAGAGAAATAACACGGTTTCTGTTATATAAAAAAACTATAACAAAGCTATCATCCACATCCCCAGAGGCGTGTGTCTCTGGGGATGTTTTGTGAAAGTAGAGAGAACTGGGAGTTAGTTAGAGTATTGCGCCGTAGGCACGGCGTTCAGCTTGACTATTATTAATCTCAAAAAAACTCAAGCGAGGAATGTTTCCACATTTTTTCAGAAAAAAAATTTTTTTTCTTGGAAATAATGGTTGTTATGAAATGATTTTTGTGTAATTTTGTAGTTTGAAATGAAAAAGTGGGCCATTTTTCTTTTTTTTGAGATATTTTATGCGAAAATGGCTGTTGCATAACGACAAAACGAGTAATTTGATATGAAGATATTTACCAAAGAAGCAATCAAGAAAATTGACAGCGAAACTATAGCTAACGAAGGCATTACCGAGCTCGAGCTGATGGAGCGCGCAGCATCGGCAGTTACCTACGAGATAATGTCGCGGTGGCGCACCAACAAGCGCATCATCATCTTTGCAGGTCCGGGCAACAATGGCGGTGACGCTCTGGCAGTGGCACGCATGCTCTATGAGCAGGGCTACCACCCCGAGGTGTTCTTGTTTAACATACGTTCGTCACAGCTGAGCGAGTGCTGCGCCGCTAACCGTGAGCGCCTGCTGGAGATGGCCGACATCGACTTCACCGAGATTATCGACAACTTCAACCCACCCGAACTGGGTCCTAACGATGTGGTTATCGACGGTCTCTTCGGCTCAGGTCTTCACAGTCCGCTTCGTGGCGGCTACACCTCGCTGGTGCAGTATATCAATAACAGCGAGGCTTTCATCGTTGCCATCGACATGCCTTCGGGCCTGTTCTGCGAGTGGAACGAGGGCATCGACCGCCGCAACATAATCCGCGCTGACCTCACCTTGACTTTTGGCGCTAAGAAACTGTCGTTCTTCTTCAGCGAGAACGCCGAGTGCATAGGAGAATGTGTGGTGCTCGACATCGACCTCAGCCCTACTGCCATCGCCTCTACTCCAGCCGACTTCTACCTTGTTGAGAAAGTGGATGTGCGCGAGAAGCTACAGCCTCTTGACCCGTTCATCAACAAATATGACAACGGTACGCTCTACCTCGTGGCTGGAAGCTACGGCATGATGGGTGCTGCCATACTCGCAACACGCGGAGCGCTGCGCATTGGTGCCGGACTGGTGACCGTGCATGGCCCAGCCACCGCCAACACCATCATGCAGACCGCCTGCCCCGAGGCACTTTTTGAGTCGGATAAAAGCGACGTGTGCACAACCACTATCAACATCAAGCGCCGCTTCAGCGTGGTGGCACTGGGTCCAGGCATGGGCACCAACGACGAGACAATCGACGCCGTTGACCACTTCCTGAAGAACTACCGCAAGCCGTGTCTGCTCGATGCCGACGCGCTTAACTGCATAGCGGCCCGCCCCATGCTATTGCGCAGCATCCCTAAGGGATCTATCATCACACCTCACTCAGGTGAGTTTGACCGCCTGTTCCAGAACTCCAACGAGCACAACATCACCGACGAGGCCCGCTTGAAACGTGCCATCAACGTGTCAAGAAACCACAATATCACTGTCGTTCTCAAGGGCCACTACACTATGACTGTGCGTCCCGACGGCAAGGTGTATATCAACAGCAGCGGCAACCCAGGCATGGCGACAGCAGGTAGCGGCGACGTTCTCACAGGTATCATCTCGGGACTTATCTCACAAGGCTACTCAGCCGACAACAGCGTGTGGATGGGCGTCTTCATCCACGGACACGCCGGCGATCTAGCAGCAACCAAGCAAGGCGAACAAAGCCTCATCGCCAGCGACATAGTTGATAACATAGGACCTGCGATTGTGGATATTAGGCTTAAGGGATAAGTGGAGAGTAGAGAGGCTTAAGAGTTAAGGGTTAAGTGGCTCTAGATTATCAAGATATTCTAGAACATCTAGATGTTCTAGAAGACCAGCGAAGCGGCTAAACTAGCAAGCAACGCGAGCGACACGACCCCTTTAATATATCCCATATTAAGTTAAAATATGTTTTTTCTTTCAATTTTAGAGTTTCGTTTTTGAGTAGAGATTACAGATTGTAAGCACCGCATTGGTGGTAAATGCGGGGTAAAACACATAAAATCTGTTTACAAACGTAAATGTTACAGAACGTAAAGAATGGTTGCCCATGTGGGCAGCCATTTGTAATTTTGTACCATCAAATCGAGAATTCAAGACTTATGAGCCTGTATTGATACACATCTCAAAGTCAATGTATAACAAATAATTAGAGTAATGAAGTTATTTTCAAAGTTTTTTATTTTCACATTAGTATCAGTATTATTCATTAATTTATCAGCAAACGCTGCCGACCCCGAACCAGAGCCCAACCAGACTAAGGGCCTTAAGGAGTCATCTAAAATCACCAAAAAACACACCACACAAATTGAGAACCTTCTCAGTTTTGCTTACAGATTTAAAGGCGTTCCTTACCGCTTGGGCGCAAATGGTCCTCACCGCTTTGACTGCTCGGGTTTCACCAGTTATGTATTTAAGGAGTTTGGCTACAAACTCGCCCGTCGTGCCAGTCTGCAAGTGCACAACGGCAAGAGAGTGGAGCGCGGCAATCTCAAGCCCGGTGACCTGGTGTTCTTTGGCGGACGCAGCAACCGTGCTGGCATAGGACACGTGGGAATCATCACCGAGGTTGATGCCAACGGCCACGACTTCTACTTCATTCACGCGTCAACTCACAACGGCATAACCGTGAACCACTCTACCAACAGTTACTACCGTGTGCGTTACCGTGGAGCATGCCGAGTAATACAACCTGCAGAACCAGAACTCTCACTCCTCAACGAGTTGAAGAAATCAAGATAAAATCAAGATACAAGACAATAAACGAGTAAAATGAAGGATGCGGCTGACAACAATGATTGCCAGCCGCTTTTTTTGTTTTAACCCGAGATCGGTTAAACACGCATCTTAACTCTCGCATTGAGCTGCATTGATTTCATCAAGCCCGAAGCACTGCTTGATGGCTTTCCTGATAGCTGTTGCCTCACGACCATTGCCCTTGAGGATTTTGAGCACTATCTTGATATACTCCTCGCGGCTCTTGAGTCCGCACAACCCTGCCACTCCGCTTTGGGTGAGCATGAGTTTTTGGTTATAAACCATGAGCACCTTATCGTAGTCCTTCTTCTGGACATACACATGGAATTCCCGGCAGAGCATCTCGTAGATGCCTCGCGGATTTATCTCGTTGACGAGGTCAATCATGTGGTCCTCGAGTGCGCTGATATTGCGGAACTTCATGTCAACCCGAATCTCTATGTCGTGTTTCACACGGTGGCGGGTGTGCATAAGCGCCTGCTGCTTAATCTCGTTGTCGAAATTCTTGATGACAGAACGGCTCACGCTGGCAAACACGTCGTTTTCGTTCTTGTGACGATATTTAGCCACGGCGCGCACCACTCCCTCGAGCATTAGAATATTCTCAATCTCGGCCACGTTAGGCACGAGAATCTTTTTCTTGCGAAGGTATTCCACCTCTTTCTCGTCGCGCCGGTCGCGGTCAACAATGCCCCAGCTGTCGAGGTGATGCAAAGCCTCCAGGCCGTTGAATGAGCGCACGCTCTCAATAACCTTATTGCAACTGCCTAGCGGCTTGACGGTATATTCAGGGAACACCAGCGAGTAGAGCCTAGAGTCGATGCTGTGCTCGTCGTCGCCCTCGACAAAGAGCACTGGTTTGCGTGTGCCCAGCAGGTCGATGTAGAGGCTGTCGCTCAAGTTGGTGCTAGAGCTAAGCACCTCATAGTCCCATGTCTCCGACTCGGGGTTGAAATCCTTGACCCACACACATTTGTTCTCAACGCGTGAACTAGCGAAATCAATATCGTGAGTACTATAAACAAAAGTGCAGTCGGGGCGCATCTCCTCAATCACGTTCCAGAGGGTCTGCATGATTGATGGATGGATAAACGACTCGGGGTCATCGACAAAAATCACCGCGTCTTCCATGGCATACAACACCGCGCCCAAATAGTAGAGGACAGCCTTCTCACCGTCGCTGAGTCGTAGAGATGAGTATTTATCGGTCTGGCCTTCGGTGGTGAAGAGAAGTTTGCCGTTCTCGCGTAGAATCTTGTTCTTAGGGAACACCTCCTGCCACATTTTCACAACCTTGTCGAGTTTGGTCTTCGGGAACGCGATTTCCTCATGCATGAGACTGTGAGCCTTGAAGTTCATCAACTCGCGGAACTCATCGACCATCATCACATAGGTAAGCTTGTCGAACTCGGTGGTGGCGGTGTTGAACACCTGCTGCATGTTCTTGTTGAGCTTGTCGAAACGTTCAGCGATAGAGCCTTTGAGCTGCGGCACCTTATCGGCGGTAGCGAAAATCGCCTTCAACGCCGACATGCGGAACGCCTGGTCGCCGCACTGCTCCACGAGTTTGTTGCAGAACCGCGTCTTGCCCGCACCGTTGGCTCCGATAATGGTCACTTGGCGCACATCACGCAAGATTTCGCCCTTTTTACCAGTTATCTTGTTGGGGAGTAATAGATCCATAGTATCTAGTTTTTTGGTTGTAAAAATCGAAAAAAGGCTTTTACAGCGCCTTGGCGAGCTCGCGGCCGTATTCTCGGCATTGCTCGATGGCGGCCTGGTCGGGCACCCACTGGATGCGTATGCCGTCGTTGATGAGCTCGAAACCACAGCCTGCGAGCAGACCCGAGAGCAGTTTCACTCCCTCGCCACTCCAGCCGAAGCTACCGAAGGCCGCAGCCTTCTTGTTCTTGAGCTTCATGCCCTTAGCCATCTCAAGCAGACCAGTGACGGCATGAGCCAGACCGTTGTTGATTGTTGGCGAGCCCACAAGGACAGCCTTCGAAGCGAAGATGTCAGTTAAAACATCGTTCTTGTCCTCCTTGGCAGCGTTATAAATCTTCACCTCAACCTCTGGGTCAGCCTCCTGAATGCCTCGCGCTATCTCCTGTGCCATGATGCGAGTGCTGTTCCACATGGTGTCATAGACAATGGTAACCAGATTCTCTTGATAGTTTGCAGCCCATTCTTGGTATTTCTCGATAATCATGCCTATGTTCTTGCGCCAAATCACGCCGTGGCTTGGGCACACCATGTTGAGAGGCAGATTCATCGCGAGGATTTCCTTCACTTTGCGTGTCACCATCATGCTGAACGGAGCGAGGATGTTGGCATAGTATTTCTTTGCCTCATAGAGCATCTCGGCCATATCAACACGGTCGTCGTAAAGCGACTCGGTGGCGTAGTGCTGACCGAAGCCGTCGTTGGAGAAGAGGACATTCTCGCCGTCCATGTAGGTAAACATCGTGTCGGGCCAGTGCAACATAGGTGCCTCGATGAATGTGAGCGTGCTGTCGCCTATCTCGAGCTTGTCGCCGGTCTTCACGGTCACGAAGTGCCAGTCTTGGTGGTAGTGACCCTGGATAATGGCCTTGCCCTTGGCAGTGCAGTAGATGGGCACATCGGGAATTTCGCGCATCAGCTCGGGGAGAGCACCGCTGTGGTCGCTCTCGTTGTGCTGCATGATGATAGCGTCGATGGTTTTGAGGTCAACCTCCTCTTTCAATCGCGCCACAAACTCTCGGTCGTAAGGTCCCCACACGGTGTCGATAAGAATGGTTTTCTTATCCTTAATCAAATAGGAATTATAGCTTGACCCTTTAAAGGTTGATAACTCGTCGCCATGGAAATGAGTGAGTTCCCAGTCAACTTTTCCCACCCAAGTCACTTTCTCAGTAATTTTCTTAGACATTGTTTTTTATGATTTATTGTTGTTATTGATATTTTTTCTAGTCGGTTATCCCGTGGCCAGTATAAAGCTGGTAGTATCGTCCTTGCTGGGCGATGAGCTCGTCGTGGGTGCCTTGCTCGATGATGCGTCCTCTTTCCATGACGACGATGATGTCGGCATTTCGCACCGTGCTTAGACGATGAGCGATGACGAAGGTGGAGCGACCGTTCATCAGTGAGTCCATACCTTTCTGGATAAGGCGCTCGGTGCGGGTGTCGATGTTGCTGGTCGCCTCGTCGAGGATAAGGGCTGGAGGGCTGGCAACTGCCGCGCGCGCAATGGCAATCAGCTGTCGCTCACCCTGAGAGAGGTTGCCACCGTCGGCGCTGAGCATGGTGTTATAGCCCTGCTCCAAACGAGAGATAAAGTCGTGAGCATGAACCAGCTTGGCTGCTTCAATACACTCCTCATCGGTAGCGTCGAGGCGCCCATAACGTATGTTGTCCATCACCGTGCCTGTGAACAGATGCGTCTCTTGCAGCACCATGCCAAGGCTACGCCTGAGGTCGGACTTACATATTGAGGTTATGGGGATATTATCATACAGAATTGTTCCGTCCTGAATCTCGTAGAAGCGGTTGATAAGGTTGGTGATTGTAGTCTTTCCTGCTCCAGTGCCGCCCACGAGCGCCACCTTCTGGCCGGCTTCGGTGTCGAGGTCAATGTCGAAAAGCACCTGCTTCTCGGGCACATAGCTGAAATCAACTTGCGAGAAGTCAACCTCTCCTTGCTGCTTCACCAGCTCAAATCCGTCATCCACAGGTTTTTTCCATGCCCACTGGTGGGTTACTTGCGGCGTCTCGTTGAGCGTGCCGTCGGCATTCTCCTCAACGTTGACGAGCTTAACAGTTGCCGAATCATCATTCTCGCTCTTCTGATCCATGATGTTAAACACACGCTCGGCTCCTGCAAGCGATGCAACCACGCTGTTGACCTGATTACTGATTTGCGATACTGGCTGGGTGAAGTTCTTAATAAGCGTGAGGAATGACACCAGTGTTCCCACGGTAAGTCCACCACCACTAAGTGCCACCATTGCGCCTAAAGCGGCACACGCCACATAGATTAGGGTGGAGATGTTGCCGTTGATGGGCATGACTATGTTGGCGACTTTATTGGCATTGCATGAACTGTCGCGCAAGTCCTCGTTAAGCTGCTCAAACTCCTCAATAGCCTCATCCTCGTGGCAGAAGGTCTTAACCACCTTCTGGCCAGTAAGCATCTCCTCGACAAAGCCGTTCATCGTGCCCATGGCGTTCTGCTGACGGCGGAAATAGGTCGCCGAAAGACCGCCAAGCCACTTGGTGGTGAACACCATAACTCCAGTGAGGACAATTGTGAGCAGAGTTAGTTGCCAGCAGAGGACTATCATGCTGGTAAGCGTGGCAACAATGGCGATTAGCGAACTGAAAACATTGGGCAAGCTATTTCCCACCATCTGGCGCAAGGAATCGACGTCATTGGTATATACGCTCATCACGTCGCCGTGTGAGTTCTGGTCGAAGAACTTGACTGGCAGCGACTCCATGTGCTCAAACAACCCTTCACGCAACTTGAGCAGCATGCCCTGACTCACATTAATCATCAGGCGGCTGTTGAGGTAGGAGCAGCCTACGCCCACCAGCAGCACGGCGGCAAGTTTGAAGAGCGTCACAGCCAGAGGGCCGAAGTCGGGATTGGCCGACACACTCAGGGGAGCGATGTAGTCGTCAATCAGGGTGCGGGTGAAGAGCGTGGAGGTCAGCGTAGTTGCTGTTGTGACAAGAATACACACTGCCACCAGCAGCAGCGACCACTTGTAAGAGCTGAGCAGCATCTTAAACATTCGCGCTACGGTCTTCCACCCTCCAGGAGGCATTTTCACTGGCCCCTGGTTGCGGCGTCCGCCACCGCCCCTCATTCCTGGTCCCATACCAGGTCCCATTCCAGCCATAATAGTTTTTCAGTTATCAGTTTTCAGTTATTAAGTTATATTATTCGTCGCTCGCAAGCGCTTATTGTTTCTTTTTCTTATGTTCTTTTGCCAAGCGATCGTACTCGGGGTTACCGCGGGTGAGCAGGGAGTTGAAAAGTTTATCATCGTTTATCACGCGCAACGCTTCCTGAACATCCTTGTTGCGATGGTTAATGATGATGGTGTAAGCTCCTGGATCGGCATACACATCACGCGCAATAAGGCCCTTAAGCACCATCTTGAAGAGATTCTCGCTGGTGGCGTAGTCCTTCTCGTTGAACTTCACGCTATCTTTCTCGCCCATCGCAATAAATTTCTTCAAGTCGGCATCGGTAAGATTGAAACGCTTGTCAAAGTCATATATATCTTTGAATTTGCCCTTAATCTCGGCACGGTGCTTATCAACGTAGTCAACGGCAAACTGATTCATGATGCCCTTAGCCATCATGTCGCGGTAATACTTGCTGTTCTCAGTGGTGTCGAGCGGCACAAACACATCGGGCATAATGCCACCGCCACCATATATCGTGCGGCCGTTCTTCAAAGTCTTGTATTTCAACGAGTCGTTGAACTGGATGCTGTCGAGGTGGTAGTATTCTCCCTCTTTAGAGCGGTCAAGTAGGTCCTCTTCATACTGCTTCTTGTCGCCCTTGGTGTAGGGTTTCTGGATGCAGCGGCCCGAGGGGGTGTAGTAACGTGCCACGGTGAGGCGCATCATCGAGCCGTCGTCGAAGCGGAACGGACGTTGAACAAGACCTTTGCCGTAGGTGCGACGCCCTACAATCACAGCGCGATCCCAGTCTTGCATGGCGCCAGCAAAAATCTCGCTTGCCGATGCCGAGAACTGGTCAACAAGCACCACGATTTTCAGGTCTTTGTAATGTCCGGAGCCATCGGCGTTGCCTTCCTGACGCGGCGAGTTGTTGCCCTGTGTATATACTATGAGTTGGCGACGCTGCAAAAACTCGTTGCACATGTCGATAGCGGCATTGAGGTATCCACCGCCATTGTCGCCCAAGTCGATGATGAGCTGCTTCATGCCCTGCTTCTCAAGTTTTTGGATGGCCTCGACCATTTCCTCGTGAGTCTTGGCGCCAAAACGTGAAATCTGAACATATCCGGTCTTGTCGTCAATCATATAGGTTGCATCAACGCTATACAGAGGAATTTTGTCGCGGGTGATGCGGAAGGTGATGAGCTCAGGGTTGTTGCCACGCTTCACTTGCACGGTGACCTTAGTGCCCTTCTTGCCACGCAGACGCTTCATGATGTCGCTGTTCTTCATCTTCACACCAGCGATACAAGTATCATTTACGGTGATGATGCGGTCACCTGCCATGATGCCCACTTTCTCAGATGGGCCTCCGACGGTGGTCTGTATAACATAGAGAGTGTCTTGCTTCATATTAAACTGGATGCCAATACCACTGAACTCTCCCTGAAGTGGTTCCTCAAGCTCTTTTGTCTCTTTGGCATCGGTATAGCTGGAATGCGGGTCAAGGCTCTCGAGCATGCCCTTGATGGCTTCCTCAATTAGTTTATCCTCGTTCACGGTATCCACGTAGAAGTTGTTGATGGCATACTGGGCGTTGAGCAGCTTCTGCATCGAGCCGCCACGTCCAAACTGCGCTCCCATGAGAGCGACAACTCCTACAAATAAAACTAATGTAATTGCGATTTTTTTCATATCTTATTTTTCTAGTAAACAAACTAAAAAGCGAACAAACTGACAAGGCAATAGCAGTCGTCGCATCACTTGCCTAATAATTCTGTATTGGCATTTATTGGAATATACTCATTAACTGGTTGATTATAATTGTATAACTCGCGCACAATGGTCGAACTGATGTGGCTGAACTCGGGCAGGGTGTAGAGCAGCACAGTCTCGATTCCGCCCAAGCGGCGGTTAATCTCCGCCATGTGCATCTCGTTTTCGAAGTCCTGAATCATGCGCACGCCACGCAGCAGGCAGGTGGCGCCCACCTCACGAGCGACATCGACGGTAAGCCCATCGCTTGCCACCACGCGCACCCGTGGCTCATCCTTAAACACCTGCTTGATGAACTCAAGACGGTTGTCGAGGCTCATGAATGGTTTCTTGGCAATGTTGCTGACCACCGCCACCACTATCTCGTCGAAGAGTGGCAATGCCCTGAGAACTATCGACTCATGGCCACGAGTAAACGGATCGAACGACCCTTGAAACATGGCAATACGCTTGCCATCAGTGCACTGTGATGTCTTCATCGTCTTCAATTACTAGGTTGTCAATAATAAAGTTCTGGCGCTCCATCGTGTTCTTGCCCATGAAGAAGGTGAGCAGTTGCTTCACGTTGTCCTCCTTGCGCAGACGCACACGGTCGAGGCGCATCTCGGGACCGATGAAATCTACAAACTCCTCGGGCGAGATTTCTCCCAGGCCTTTGAATCGAGTTATCTCGGCGTTGTCGCCAAGTTTGTTGATAGCTGCCACACGCTCCTCGTCGGTGTAGCAGTAGTAGGTCTCCACCTTGTTCTTCTTCGCCTCACGGCCTGCACTGCGACTCTTGCGCTTGGCATCCTTGCGGTTGAGAACACGAAAGAGCGGAGTCTGCAAGATGTAGAGGTGGCCGCTCTTTACCAGCTCAGGATAGAACTGCAAGAAATAGGTGAGCAGCAGCAGACGGATGTGCATGCCATCTACATCGGCATCAGTTGCGATAATCACCTTGTTGTAGCGCAGCCCCTCCATGCCGTCCTCGATGTTGAGAGCGGCTTGCAGCAGTCCAAACTCCTCGTTCTTATATACTAAGGCTGGAGCAATCCCAAAGGTGTTGAGAGGCTTGCCTCGCAGCGAGAACACCGCCTGAGTCTGCACGTCACGAATCTTGGTGATGGAACCACTCGCCGAGAGTCCCTCGGTGATAAAGAGGCAGGTTTCCTCGCGACGGTCGCCGCGGTTGTCGTTGTAGTGCACGCGGCAGTCACGCAGTTTGTCGTTGTGCAACGCTGCCTTCTTCATGCGCTCGCGTGTAACCTTGGTCACGCCTGCAATCGCCTTGCGCTCCTTCTCGTTCTCCTGAATCTTCTTGAGCATCACGTCGGCAGTGGCGGGAGTCTTGTGCAGGTAGTTGTCGAGTTCCTTCTTGATGAAGTCGTTGATGAACTTGTAGATGGTGGGGCCATCTTTCCACATCACGCTTGAGCCGAGTTTAATCTTGGTCTGAGACTCAAACACCGGCTCCTCCACCTTGATGCTAATAGCGGCGACGATGCCGTTGCGAATGTCGCTATACTCAAAGTTCTTGCCGTAGAAGTCCTTGATGGTGCGCGACAGCGCCTCACGGAAGGCGCTCTGGTGGGTGCCGCCCTGCGTGGTGTGCTGACCGTTGACAAACGAGTAGAACTCCTCGCCCATCTGCGCCGCGTGGGTGATTACGACCTCAATGTCATTGTCGGTGAAATGGATAAGCGGATAGAGCGGGTCGTTGGTCATGTTCTCGTTTACCAGGTCGCTCAAGCCATTGCGCGAGTGATAGCGCTTGCCGTTGTAGTAGAGCGACAGACCTGTATTGAGGAACGAATAGTTCTTGACCATTACCTCGATGATGTCCTCACGGTACTCGTAGTTCTTGAAGATGGTGCCATCGGGAACAAACTCCACTACGGTGCCGTTCTCATCATCGGCGTTTGCGGCGATGATGCCAGTCTCTTTCTCGACAAGGCCTTCCTTATAGGTCACTGCCGAGCATTGGCCATCACGCACCGAGCGGATAAAGAAATGCGACGACAGGGCGTTCACAGCCTTGATACCCACACCGTTGAGGCCTACTGAGCGTTTGTAGTTCTTGGTGTCGTACTTAGCGCCAGTGTTCATCTTGCTCGACGCGTCTTTCACCTGGTCGAGGGGGATGCCACGGCCGTAGTCTCGGATGGAGACCTTACCGTCCTCGACGGTGATGTCGATGCGGGGCTTGGCAAAGCCTGTGTTGAACTCATCGATGGAGTTGTCGATCACCTCCTTCATCAACACATAGATGCCGTCATCGCTCTGCGAGCCGTCGCCGAGTTTGCCAATATACATACCCGGGCGCAACCTGATGTGCTCACGAGGTGTGAGCGTCACAAGTTTCTCATAGCCACCAAAGTCGCTACCTTGCTGATTATTATCTTGTAATTCTAAATCTTGAGCCATTAAATAATCTTTCAAAAATGAGGCGCAAATGTGTTTTTATAACCCGAAACCTCGCGCCATAGGTCTCAACTTGCAAAGTTACAAAATAGTTTCCAAATATAAATTAGTGCAATCTCTTTTTATAGTTTATTAATACGTATAATATTATAATAAGTTATTTGGAGCTGACTCTTGGGCATAAAGTATAACTTTGTCAAACGTGGTCTGACTTAGTCTGACCCTGTCTGACATTGTCCGACAATTCTAAAAAAACAAGCATTTTGCGCCAAAAGTGTGTTTTTTGAGTGAGATTTGGCGAGTAATCTTTGTCAACATCAATCAAAATGGCATCAAAAAGTCCGCACTTGGTTTATTTAGCAGTGCGGACTCTAAATGTGTTATTTTACGCCGTTTTATTCAGCAGACATAGCAAGGCGCAAACCGATGGAGGAACCGGAGCTGCTAGGTTTGATATCGTCGCGAGTAGACACACGGCACCACGTGGAAAGGGAATTCCAGAAACCGCCACGAATCACGCGGTTAGAGCCCGTATTGGGACCTGTAGGAGTGACTTTACTAAAATCAACTTTTTTTGTAACTTTGTGGCGTGATTATGGGCGATGACAAGTTACATAGGTTTCAAAGTGACTTGAGCGGCATTGAGTTGCCCAAGCAGTTCACTTACCCCATGCATTATGTTCCGCATGAGCTGTGCAAGATTGCCGCTCGTGAGGTGATGGACTACGCCTTGAGCCAAGAGCAATGGCAAGACGAACTCCTTGCCGGCAAGATGCTTGGTGTGCTGGTGGTGAAGGACAGCAACGATGAGCTGGGCTACCTCGCCGCCTACTCGGGCAACCTTGCCCACAACGGCAATAACCCATATTTCGTGCCACACATCTACAACCTGTTTAAGCCTCAGGGACTGTTCCGCACTGGTGAGGCCGAAATCTCTGAGATAAACCACCGCATTGAAGAACTTGAGAAGTCTCCCGAAAGGAAGAAATTGAAATCACACCTCGACAGCATAATGGCAAAGCAAGAGCGTGAGGAGATAAAGATGCACGAGGCCATGCAGGAAGCAAAAGAACGCCGCGACGCATTACGCGCAGCAGGCAGCCTCTCGCCCGAGCAGGAACAGCAACTTATCAAGGAGAGCCAGTTCCAGAAAGCCGAACTGCGACGCCTCAAGAAGCGCCACCGCTTGGAATTAGAGCATATTGACCAGCGAATGAGGGAACAAGAGGCAACTGTCGCCCACCTCAAAGTGCAGCGCAAGGCATTGAGCGAGAAGCTGCAACAACAGTTGTTCAAGCTCTTTGTGGTGCGTAATGCACAAGGCGAGAGCATGGATGTAGCAACCATCTTTGAGCGACACCTTCATCGCTTGCCGCCTGGAGGTACTGGCGAGTGCTGCGCACCCAAACTGCTGCAATATGCCTTCATGCACGACCTGAAGCCAGTATGTATGGCAGAGTTCTGGGTGGGACAGTCGCCACAAGGCGAAGTGCGCCACCATGGCCACTACTACCCTGCCTGCCGCAGCAAGTGCCTGCCATTGATGGAGTTCATGCTGCAAGGCCTTGACGTGGAGAGCAATCCGCTAATCACCAAGCCCGAGAGCGATAAACTGAAAATCATCTACGAAGACCAATGGCTGATTGTCGTTGACAAGCCTGCGGGAATGCTCACCGTGCCCGGCAAGGAAGAAGAGGCTGTCTCGGCTTTAGAGATAGTGAGCGGAATGCTGCAAAAAAATGAAAAAACGAGAACAAGAGCCGATTTTCTTTCCTCGTTCCTCGTTCCACGCGCCGAAGGCGCCTTTGAGGTTCACCGCCTCGACCAGGCAACAAGCGGGCTGGTGGTCTTTGCCAAGACGCATGAAGTGCAGAAACTTTTGCGCCAGCAGTTTGAAGAGCGCAAAGTGAGCAAGACCTACATCGCCCTGCTCGATGGCACACTGCCCAAGAAAGAAGGAATTATCAACCTGCCTCTGCGTCCCAACCTTGACGACCGCCCACGGCAGTTGGTAGATATGGAAAACGGAAAAGAAGCCATCACAAAATATCGGGTGCTGGAGTATCGCGGCGACAAAACAATAGTGGAGTTCACTCCGCTCACTGGGCGCACCCATCAACTCCGTGTACACGCCTCACACCCACAGGGCCTCAACAGCCCCATCACTGGCGACATGCTCTACGGCACAGCCAGTGACCGTCTATATCTCCATGCCATGACACTAAGCTTCACCCACCCCATCACGGGCGAGCACATGAGCTTCACCAGCACCACATCAAATATCTACTATGATCTATAACAGCCTTATTTCTTTATCTTCCCCACTTTAAATGCCATTCGGATGACGAATCCCACCTGGTGATCTACATTTCCGGCGCGGTTTGTCACTGGCAATTGCGGGAACAGGTCTTCTTTATATCGGAAAACATCCTTGACAATGAGCCTGGGCGAGTATCTTATACCAATCCACCATTTGCGCTTGCCCCAGCCTGCCATCAAGTCGGCACCAATGTTGTAATGCTTTTCCTCAAACTCGTTGTCGCCATAATATAAATCCTGATATTCGATAGGTTCGTTTTCATAGCGGTCTACAAGATATTTCGCTTTGCGGTATTCAAACGACAAACCAGCGCCCAAAGTCCAACGCCCATGATACCAACGGTGCATAACGCTAGAAGTAACATTCATAACGGCTAAATTGTACCTTTCCCAGTCCATAGCAGAAAACAAGATAGCAGGATGCACATTGACTTCAATCGTTCTGTTCCTGGCATAGGCATACTCAAGACCTACTCCAAGGTTATAGAGAAAATATATAGTTCCTTCATAATCATCATGGACCCCAAGTTTGGTGTATGCGATTCCTGTAAAATCGTCCTCCAAAGTTAGGCGAAACGTGCCCTTCTCCACGTCGAGAGGTGAACTTGTCGAGACAATATCCTCGCCCTGCGCCCAAAGCACAGCTGGCACAGCAAGCAATATCATTATTGAGAGAATCTTTCTCATATTAAAGACTTATCACTTTATCCTGAACTTGTAGCCTATCGAGACAAAACCGTTGTAATGATATAATTTATATAGTTTTCCTAAATCATTGGTGGTGACACCGCCCACTCCTTCCACGGTATAAGTGGTATTGTTGGGGTATATCTTCAACAGTCCTAAAAATCCCTCGATACCGAAAACGATGTGATTTTTTAACTCGTAGGAGATGCCTAAGGGGATGGTCAAATCAAATTTCCGCTCCCTGCTTGACTTAGTATTACCCAAATGTGTATCACCAGTATTAACTACAAATGCTGGAGCTAAACCTACATTTATCGACAGTCCGCGCCAAGCATACCAGCGAGCAACAACTGGCACATATATCCTGTCGTTCTTGAAGGTCTCTGTTTTAGTGCGCTCGCCATAGAAATCACTATAACCAATTTTCGCACCACCTGTAGAGTATGCTACTCCTGCTGCCACGCTCCATTTGGGCGCAAACTGATACTCGCCTTCCACGCCCACATGAAAGCCATATCGAGGATCGTAGTGGTGAGCATTTTCACCCCAAAACATCGAACCACTAAAGCCAGCGTATGGCTTTATGGAGAACTGCTTTGCTTCGTTCTGTGCTATAGCTGCGCCAATAGCAATAATCATGCATAAAAGTGCGATAATATTCTTTTTCATATCATTTGGGGGTTAAAATGGCGAATAATTTAAACGCCACGAAGTTAATAATAATTCTTCATTCTCGGTGACAAATTTGGTAAAAATTTGTCAATTTGCCCTCCAATCTGTTAAATTTAGCTAATCAACAAAATGCTATCTTTTTTTGACTGATTATAGCCTGAAACGTACGACTTTGTCTAACCTTGTCCGACCTTGTCCAACTGAAACCATGCAAAATACAGTTGAGAAAAGAATGCATAAAATTTTAATATGCAACACTTTATCTAGGAAAAGAATCTAAATAACAATTAATGTCGTGAAGCGCCTTATCGTCATCAATTTTCATAATAGTTTGCAAGGCCTTTATTTTAAGCGAATCGGCGTTAGTGTTGTATTTCACTTCGGGTTCTGCCACTGCCATTGCATTGTCTGTGTGACGCAATTTAGCTATATTTTCTTTTATTGTATTATAAGCTTTGTTGCCAAGCAAGAATTCAGCATTATTGACATATTGCTCAAAAACATCTATGTTTTTAATCACGCTAAGAGTTGTACCATTAGCCCTGTTTGGAACTTCACCTTTGATATATCGTGAAATTTGGTTTTCTCCAAAACCAAGAATTGTTGTCATTTTTGCAATAGATATTCCATACTGGTCCAGCAGTTGTTCAATTTCTGATGGAGAAGGAATGTTATACTTTTTTCTGTATTGGTTGTAGATTTGAGAGACATTTTCTTCGGCAAGTTCACCAGTCGTGAAACGCTCTTTGGTTTTCTCACATTCATAACAACAATAAATGTAGTTGTATTGCTCACCTCTAAAGGTGGCTATTGCCGGCTCTTTAATAAGAGCAGCCTCGCAATCGGCAAATGGACTTTTCATAATGTTTGTGTTTTAAAGGGGAATTTTAACGGATATTCCGCCTCGTGAAAAGAAATGCACAAGGCTCTATTGCTAACCGAAATCTTTATATAAATATCGGTATCATTGTAATCTTTGCCAAAGACCCACATATCAGCGCCTTTATTGAGAGTATCTATAATTGGACCTTCAGAGTAGTCAATTTTCTCCAAAGAGAAAATAATCTCTTCACGGATGACATTGTTAATGCCGAGTTTCAAAAGGGAATTAATATCATTTTTATCTCGGTCATCACGATAAATAATGCCAAAAGCTTTTGCCTTAATCTTAAACTCATTCAAAAAAGCACGAACTTCATCAATTGTTATTACCATTGTGTTATTTTTTTTGCAAAGGTAGCACATTTTTTAAAATTCACAAAATCTTGCCACCTTAAAGTGGTTTTTTGGTATATTTTTAAGAACTATGCAAAAAATGAGGGCAACCGAATGTGGCTGCCCTCATTTTATATTATAATGTGTCGTGATAATTACCAGGCGAACATTGGGAAGTCTTTCATCATGAAGTTGACTTTCTCGCGAACCATTGTGATGGTTGCCTCGTCCTCGGGTTTCTGGAGAACGGTGTCGATAAGCTCAACTATTTCGCCCATCATGTCTTCCTTGGCACCACGAGTGGTGATGGCGGGAGTACCGAGGCGAATACCGCTGGTCTGGAAGGCGCTGCGGTCGTCAAATGGCACCATGTTCTTGTTTACGGTGATGTCGGCAGCTACGAGAGCGTTCTCGGCAACCTTACCGGTCAAGTCGGGATATTTGGGACGCAGGTCGAGGAGAATGCAGTGGTTGTCGGTGCCGCCACTGGCAATCTTATAACCCTTGTCGAGCAGAGCCTTGGCCATTGCCTGTGCGTTGGCCTTAACCTGCATCTGGTAAGCCTTGAACTCGGGTTGGAGAGCCTCGCCAAAAGCGACAGCCTTAGCGGCGATGACGTGCTCGAGAGGACCGCCCTGAACGCCTGGGAACACGGCAGAGTCAAGGAGCGACGACATCATGCGAACTACGCCCTTCTTGGTGGTCTTGCCCCAAGGGTTCTCGAAGTCTTTGCCCATCAAGATGATACCGCCACGAGGACCACGCAGAGTCTTGTGAGTTGTACTGGTAACGATGTGAGCCCACTTCAATGGGTTGTTGAGCAAGCCAGCAGCGATAAGACCTGCAGGGTGAGCCATGTCAATCATAAGGATAGCACCCACCTTGTCGGCAATCTTGCGCATGCGCTCGTAGTCCCACTCGCGGCTATAGGCGCTGGCGCCACCCACGATGAGCTTAGGTTGCTCGCGCAGTGCCACCTCTTCCATCATGTCGTAGTCAACGATGTTGGTGTCAGGGGTAACGTTGTACTCGCACTGCTGGAATACGAGGCCCGAGAAGTTAACTGGGCTTCCGTGTGAGAGGTGACCGCCATGAGCCAAGTTAAGACCCATAAACTTGTCGCCAGGTTTCATGCATGCCATGAAGACTGCCATGTTGGCCTGTGCGCCGCTGTGAGGCTGCACGTTGGCATACTCGGCGCCAAAGAGCTGCTTGATGCGCTCCTGAGCCAGAGTCTCGGCCTCATCTACCACTTGGCAACCGCCATAGTAGCGGTGGCCAGGATAACCCTCGGCATACTTGTTGGTCAAGCAGCTACCCATAGCTTGCATAACTTGTTCACTCACGAAATTCTCGCTGGCAATGAGCTCAATGCCACGTTGTTGACGCAGGTGTTCACGCTCGATAATGCTGAACAATAAATCGTCTCTCTTCATCTTTTAAGAATAATGTTAATGTTGTTTATAGATTTATCTTGATAAGTTTTCGCTTTCACACGGCAAAGGTAGTAAATAGTTTTCAGTTATCAATTAAGGGTAGTTCTAAAAATTCCTAATAGGTTATTTTTTATTGAAAAAAGCCCACCCTAAGGTGAGCTTATCTTTAGAAGCTGAACTTGCGTCCGTTCCACTTTAGGGTCTTTGGCTTTATCTTTTTGTCTGCATAATTCATGTAATTGGCAGTGATGTTCTTGCCGGTACGCGGGAGGTCGAAATAGAGACAATTCCCGTCCGCCACTTTATCATATACTGCGTCAAAGCCGGGAACGCTATACATTGTCATCTTCTTAGTGGCATTGTTATAGCGATAGAACGTGAGGTTGTCGAATTGTCCTGGCTCATACTTGCCATTTATGAAGCTCGACACGTTGTAGGCAAAGATTTTGTGCTTGCCGTCGCTCTCGTTCCAGTAGCACATCTCAACCCTGAGCACAGACACTTCGTACTTAGCCTCATAGCGAACGTAGCCGTTCTTCTTGTCGATGGTGAGAGTCTCGCCCTTGTCGAGCTTACGACCCTTTTGTTGCTTGATCCAAGCCTGCTTAACGGCATTAAGCGGTTCGTTCATGCATCCGTCATCGTCGTTCTCGCCATAAGCCGAGAGATAGGCCCAAACAAAATCACTGATAGTTGGTTTCGCACCTTGATACTTAACTTTGATGCCATCCTGTGCCGCCAGCGCCAGCACAAAGCAGGCAAAAATGATTGCTAATGATGTTCTTTTCATAATTTATTGATTTTTGAGTTAGATAATTATCGTTAAGATGTTATTTTGGCCTCTTGCGCACTGTCCAGCCGAAGTGGCCTATCTCTTCGCCGAGCTTGTAGTAGTGGCCGTGACAGTAGGTAATGAGACCCGCCTCTTTGAGGTCGAGGGCGCCTGTCGCTGGGTCGATGAATCGGTCGTCGGCGATGACATTTAGAACCTCAGCGATGAACATGTCGTGCGAACCCAGTCGCATAATGTCCTTGACAATGCACTCTATGCTCACTGGAGCCTCGTCAATGTAGGGCGCTGCCACTTTCACTCCCTTGACAGGTGTGAGACCCATCTCCTTCCACTTGTCGAAGTCGCGCCCTGAGCGCACTCCGCACCAGTCGGTGGCCCGCGCGAGTTCCTCGTTGGTGAGATTAATGGTGAACGCCATGTTGCGCTCAATTATGTCATGGCTGTGGCGCTCCTGCCTTATCGACACGTAGCACAAAGCGGGATCGCTGCAGATGGTTCCAGTCCAAGCAGCAGTGAAAAGGTTATATTCCTCGGGAGTAGCCCCGCACGACACCAGCACCGCCGGCAGCGGATAAATCATTGTTCCAGGTCTCCAGTTCTGTTTCATAACAGGTGTTCGTTATTATTTTTTTGAGTTTCTAGAACGTCTAGAGTATCAACACAAAACCACATGGCATGCCGTGGGGCTTACCATACAGTTCGATCATCGACAAATAGCCGTATTAGGCACTTGCAAGGATTTAAAGCCCTTGCTTCGTCGAGCAGACGGTCTTGCCGCCTGACTTTAATTATGTATCAAAGATCAAAATGAGTAATGATGTGCGATAGGCGATCTGGTTTTGGTGTTAATAACCGATTTTGTCAAATACTCCGCTCACAAAGCAGATAATAATGAAAGACACGAGTGTAAACCCGAGGCTGAACATGAGGAAGTGGCTGCTGTAGTCCTCCTCATCAAAATCGTCAGCCGTATTAGCTGCGCTGGCACTGCGACGGCGCACAAGCTTGACGATGACATTGGTTATAAGGCCACAAACCAAGCCAATGCCTAGTGCTAGCAGTGCATAAAGTCCTATTGACCCCATAATCAGATGAATATAAAAAAGTTAATAAAAAAATGTATATAGTTTTTAGTTATAAGTTTTTAGTTTTCAGTTTTCAGTTCTTAGTTTTTATTTTTTCTAGAACATTTAGTCACTTAACACTTACTTTTTGCCGTCTTATTCTTCTCTGGCTATCTCGCATTGGCACATCTCTCGGTATTCTTCCCACTCGGGGTCTTCCTCGGCGTGGAAGGAGAGTGGCAGCTGCTCCTCGATAGTCCTCAATGCCTGATTGAGCATCGATTGGAATGCCTTGAGAGTAACCGCATAAAACACCCAGTTGCGCTCGCCTGCGCCTGTGTAGATGCCTGTCATCACCGCCACCGGGTCGCGGCGCAGCGACTCTTGCAGTGCATCGGTCACCTGCTCCATAGTGCGAGATGTTTGGTAGTCGGGCATTCCCCCTGTATCGGGCTCATAGAGCCATGTCATCTCGATGCGGTAACGGTATCGACCAGTGGCAATCACATTGTCTAGGGCGCGCCTTCCAGTGACTAGAACTGTTCGTCCTTCACTATCCTCGCTAGGTGCTGTCCACCAATCCTCTATAATGCGTAATTTTGCCATCTGTTTTAAAAATCGCCACAAGTTACAACTATTTTTTATATTTTCAAAGAAAAAGATGAAAAAAATCAAAAATGCACACAATATTTACTATAATTCATCGTTGAGCGCTAATTTTTTGTAACTTTGCAGCCGATTTTAGCGCTCCGTGCCGATTAGGGAATAGTTGCGCTTCGCACGATTAAGGATTAGGGGAGTAAATTTTTATTGATTTTATGATTAGCACAGGAATATACATTATTTCATTACTGGTGGTTATTGCACTTGCAGCAGTGGCTGCATGGTTCATGGGCCGTAGTGCCGACGAGATGAGGCGCCACATCGAAGCCGGAAACCAGGAGTTACGTAAACAACTGACTACAAGTGAAGGAAAGGCACAAATTCTTGCCGATGAAAACGTCAATCTCAAGACCAACAACGCCGCCATCCATCAGCAGGTGACACTGCAGCGACAGCGCATCGACGAGCTTTGCAAGGATGTGGAGAAGCTGCGTGGCGAAATCAAGGACCTTGACGATGCAAAAGACGCACTCGACCGCGAAAAAGCGGCTCTGACTACTAAGCTAGAGAGCGTGACACGAACACGTGAACAATTAGAGCAAGACTCGCGGCAGGCGTTCAAGGTTGTGGCAGGTGAACTCCTCGACCTGAGCCGCAAAGCAATGAATGAAGAGGGCAAAGAGAGTCTGGGACAGCTGCTTACCCCGCTGCGCGAACAAATAACAGGACTGAATAAGGAGCTAAAAGACTATCAGCAGAAGCAAGACCTCAACTCCCAGATATTTGACAAGGAAATCAAAAAGATGCAGGATGCCAACCGCCAAATATCGCAGGAGGCGACCCGCCTGTCGAACGCCCTCATCAGTAACAACAAGATTCAAGGCGACTGGGGAGAGGGCGTGCTCAAGCGCATCCTCGACCTCTCGGGACTGCAAGAAAACGTGCACTACCAGAAGCAGGTGACCCGCGACGATGACGACAAGGTGATTACTAACGACGAGGGCTCGATGCTGCGCCCCGACTTCACCCTGTTCATGCCCGACGGCAAGAAGCTCATTATCGACAGCAAAGTGTCGCTCACAGCGTTTGTGAGTTACGTCAATGCAACCGACCCCGATGAGCAGCAACGTTTCCTCAACGAGCACAAAGCATCGGTGAGAGGCCAAATCGATCTTCTTGCCAAGAAAGACTATGTGAAACATGTGAAAAACTCGGTGGATTTCGCCCTGATGTTCATCCCCAATGAGCCAGCCTACCTCGCCGCCATGCAGGGTAACCAGGACTTGTGGGAATATGCCTACAACAAGCGGGTGGTAATCGTCAGTCCTACCCATCTGCTCAGTGTGGCGCAACTGCTCATGCAGCTGTGGTCACGTGACAAGCAGAACAAGAACGCCGAAGCCATCGCCAAAGAGGTGATGAAACTCATCGACAAACTCGATGCGTTCAACAGTGACCTAGACAAGATACAGAACGGCATCAACGCCATGCAGGCTACCTTCGACAATGCCAAGAAGAAACTTGAAGGGAAAGGTGGAGTGCTCTCCAAAGGCGAGAAAATCAAGCAACTGGCAGGCATCAAGGCACTGAACGCGGATTAGGATGGCGCTGCGCGCCTATTATGGACTATTTGTGCTTCGCACGATTAGGGATTAGATTGAAGATTTGAGTCACATTTACAACATGACTAAGATAAGACACATACTATTTGCAATGGCGCTTCTCACTAGCGCAATGGCTATGGCACAACCTGCGGGCATCAACTCGTGGGCCAACCACATCGTGCTTAACGGCGACAATTGGGACGACATCATTGCCTACCTCAACAACCCGCGCCGCCACAACTACAAGTTTACCATCGTGCATATTGGCGACTCGCACATCCAGCCGGGCATCGTCAGCGATGAAGTGAGAAGGACGCTGCAAGAGCGGTTTGGCAACGGAGGCCGTGGGCTTATCAGTCCACTGGCGCTCGCTGGGACAAATGAGCCTAACGACTATCTGCTCAAGTCTTCGTCGTCTATCTCTGCATCAAGCCGACTGCTGTCTTCGTCTAAACCCGCAGGCATGGGCATGACAGGAGTAGCGGTGAAGTTCAGCGGTGCCAGTACCAATCTGAATATCAAGGCAAAACAGCCAGGCGACGATTTCTACCGCATCACCATTTACCACTCTATCGGCAGTCCATTCACAGTAGAGCAGAACGGCGCAACCGTGAAAGGCAGGCAACGAAGCAATTACGCCACCGACTATGTGCTCGACACTTCAACCGACACCGCCAACCTGCGGCTCACTGGCGGCGGATCGCTGTTTGGAGTGCGCCTTCTTAACAGCAATCGTGGAGTGGTGGTAGATTGCATTGGCAACAATGGAGCAACTTATAGAAGCTATCTAAACATCGACAATTTTGCGCTACAAATCAGTGACCTTGAGCCACAACTGGTGATAATCTCGCTGGGGACAAATGAGGCTTACGGCTCTTTTGGAAATATCATGTCAAACATCGACCAAATGCTCAACGACATCAGGCGAGTGTGCCCACGCGTGAAATTCTTGCTTACCACGCCCATGGAGACTCAGAAGCGCGGTAGCCGTGGATACCACATACAGAGCAACGTCGCCGAGGTGCGCGACCTAATCCTCGCCTATGGCAAGAACCATCATGTGCCAGTGTGGGACTTCTATCGGGTGGCCGGCGGCGCAGGCGCATCAAACCGATGGTTAAGAGCGCATTATATGAAGACTGACCACCTGCATCTAGGCAATGACGGCTACCATTTGCAAGGAAGCCTCCTCGCCGAGGCCCTGCTGCGACTGTTCACTGGCGAGGACGACGGCAGCGACATCGTGGAGCCAATCAAGCAAACCGTCACCCCCGAAGAAGAAACAATCAAAGAAGAAACCACCGAAGAGGAAGAAGCTGAAGAGGAAGAGACCAAAGAGCCCTAGGCAATGAAAAAACAGCCATTAAGCAGTGGCATAAAAGAGCCTTGTGGGTTGTGGTGTATTGCGCCGTATGCACGGCGTTCACACCATCATATAAGAAAAACAACAAAGCACCAAAAAAGAAAAGCGCAAAGCAATTAAACTCTCGCGCTATTTAAATGTCATAATATCAGGAGCGCGATACTAACGTGAAAAATTTGAAAAAATTGTGTAGATAGTATTGTTTTTTTGAAAATATATAGTATTTTTGCAAGTTGAAATGAAACGTTTGCTATACATATTCACCCTGTGCATAGCGCTTGCTGTTGGAGCAGTGGGCGTTAGCAGCTATGCCGCACCTCGCATCGAGCAGACAGCTAGCGAGGAGACCACTGTCTATGGCGGCAAGGGCACCATCGTTATGGTAGCTGGTGATAGCGACGCCACATTCAACATCTACTCTATCACAGGTCAGCTCATCAAGAGCGTTCGCGTGACGGCTGGCACCAAGGTCACAATCGATGTCCCCAAGGGGTTCTATATCGTGAAGTGCTCTGGCCGCTGGTCGCGCAAAGTGGTTGTAAAGTGACCCAGCCATGAAAGACCTGTTCAAGCGTTTTTTCGCTAAATTAAAGGGGTATTCTAAAGATTCCTCTTTTATTTTTTATGCCTTGGCGGTCATAATAATGACTGCCCAAATGGTCATTACCTCCCACAAACTTGCAGAAGGCGCATTCTACCCTATGCCGCTGATGCGCACACTCATCCTTAACCACTTGGGCGACGCGCTGCTGCTCACGGCGTTCTACTGGCTGCTTCCACCTCGCCGCAAAGGGTGGTTGTGGCTTATGGTGGGCATCATCACCGTGTGGTGCTTTGCACAGATTACCTATAACGAGACTTACCACGACATGATGCCGTTCTCGTCTTGGCTTTATGTGAGCAATCTAGGCGGCGTGCTCTTTGACAGCATCCTGGGTACCATCACGCCAGAGGCAGTGTGGGTGCTTGTATTGCCGCTTCTGCTGCTTGCCATATACCTGTGGAAGCTTCGCAAGCGAGTGACTGCCAACAAGTCGCTCAGCCGTCGAGGGTGGATTTCCTCTTTTTTGGCGTTAGGGCTATGGGCATTCTTACAGTTTGCCGTTCTGGTGCAGGAGAGCTCGCACAGTAAGACCAGCCTGAAAGAGTATTTTCCTGAGAAATATTACTCCCTTGTAAACTTCAACAACAAAGTATATCCTGTTAAAAACGGAAATGTGGCGTATGTGATTTACACCATTGCCAAGTCCTTTACAGGCATCACCGCCGAACAACGTCAACAAGCACACCAATTCATCGATAATGAAGTGCCGAAATACAACGACAATCCTTACTGTGTCGCGCCGTCACGCAACCTAGTGCTGGTTATGGTGGAGTCGCTCAACGCATGGGTCGTAGATCTGAAAATTGACGGTCGCGAGGTGTGCCCCGTGCTTAACAGTCTCGTCAACGACAGCGCTTCAATCTCCTGCACACTGATGATGGCGCAGGTGAAGAACGGCCGCTCAAGCGATGGCATGTTTATATACAACACTGGCATACTGCCACTTACAAGCAGTTCCGTGGCTATGGACTATGGCGAGAATGAATATCCCTCACTTTCAAAGGCGCTAAAGACTGTCGATCCTCAATATCACACTATGGAGATCACTGTTGACCGCACAGGAATGTGGAATGTGGAGAACACCGCGCGCAGCTATGGGTTTGACGAACTCTGCCTGCAAGACAGCTATCGCGAGGCCTACATAAAGACGGGAGAATCAATCGACAAAGCCCTGCTAGAGTTTTCTAGCGAGAAACTTGTAGCGCAGAAGGAGCCGTTCTACGCCATGATTTTCACTGGCACGACCCATATCCCATACGACAAACTAGAAGACGTGAAACCTACATGGATTTCGAAGTCCACAGAATACACTCTTAATGTGCGCAACTACCTAGAGAAAGTGGCGTTCTTTGACCGACAGCTGGAGGCATTTATCCAACGACTTAAAGACGACAACCTCTATGACAACACCGTGATCATCGTTGCCAGCGACCATAGCGACTTTGTTGACGATGACCCTAACGGCAGAGCCTCAATCTCTAAGCGCGGCATCGAGTGCGTGTTTGTGATTCTAAACTCGGGACTGCAAGGCCAACGCATAGAGGGGCCTGTGGGTCAAATCGACATCTACCCCACTCTGCTCGACATTATGGGTACAAACTTCTACTGGTGGAAAGGCCTCGGCTATAGCATGCTGCGCAACGACATCCACTCGGCTGTGCCCGCCCCAGGCGAGACCGCCGGCAACACCTCATCTTCCCTCTTCCCCCACCAAAACGAAGCCTGGCAAGTCTCAAACACCTTGATAAAGACAAATTGGTGGCAGAAAAGCAGATGAGTGGGAAGTGGTAAGTAATAAGTAATAAGTAATAAGTGATAAGTAGAAAGTGATAAGTAGAAAGTAGAGAGAAGAGAGTAGAGAGTAGTGAGCAGGAGCAGGAAGTGATAAGTGTTGCTTCTGTCAGAATATGGAAACAATGAGGGCGACCCGCTGGGCCGCCCTCAATATTATTAGGATTTAATGATCGTTTAACGAATAACCTTAGTTGTAGTTACAGAACCGTCGGTGTAGTGAGTAACAACAATGTTCACGCCCTCAAATGGACGGTCGCTCTCAACACCCATCAGGTTCACATAAGTAACCTTTGTAACCGCCTTGTTGAGGTCAATCTTGTTAAGATTAGTAACAACCTCCTCAGGAGTATCACTCAATGTTATCTCCCAGTTAAACTCAACAGGGAATGTGTTGTCATAGTCGGGATTAACACCCGAAGCTGTGTTGGCGGCAGTATTGTAATCATTTAGAGTCATGTTCTTGTAATAGTTATTCACTTCACTCTCTGTAACAAAATCGCCATTGTATTCGGGAGCCATTGTAGCCTCAGCATTTCGAGTGTCATACATATAACTTACTGTTCCACTAACCTTAGCTTCCTTTTCCCCTTCAGGAACGGTGTAGATACCTAATAAGAGGATTTCGCCCTTCACCTCTGCGGGATCAAGCTCTGTTGGAGGATTTTCACCGGCAGCCTTTGGTCTTGGGCTATTCATTCTAGAACCCTTATTGCCATGGATAACTTGCACCTTGTCGTTCTGCTTCGTTATTGATTGATCCCACTGTACATCAAAGCGGCTCCAAAGTTTCACGCGCTTATAATCAAATCCCACGTCAGCAACTCCCTCGGCAATCTCGTCGAGAATATTGGGATTCGCTTCCATGTCACCAGTTGTCAAGTATTCATCAGCTTGCTCCAAAGCACGCTTTTGAGCTGCCTGACGGAAGAGGTCGTTGAGTGTAGGAACAGCCTCTTCGGTATAAGGGTTGGTATCTTGGTCAGAGACCTCACCGCCACTTTCAAGACTTACATACACTGCATAGGTATGAGTCTTTGCGCCAGGATTGTTCGGATTATAATTCTCATAGAACAGATATGCAACGGTCGGCTTGATTGTTGGAACAATCTGACTGTTGTAGCCTGCATGATATACATAGCTATCAGGCATAAAGTACTTGTTAATACCGTCTAGACCATCAGCACCAGGAGAAACATTAAAGTTGTAAGGGAGTTCGACGCCATCCAAGTTAAGAGCACGCAAGTAGTTAGAATAGATAAGCAATGTCTTATCGTTTCTGTCACCAGGAATCTTGCTGCCCAGCGCTGTACAACCATCAACCGAGAGACGGTCAAGATTACAATCTATAACATCCAATTGATGCAAATTAGCGCAATTGCTGAGGTCGAGTACATTGCCGTCATAGCGCTGGTGCTCAGTTTTGACAGATATAAGATTAGTCATCTGGCTACCCATACCCTTAATGGTGCTAGCGCTTTTATTAAAGTTGATGTTAATCTGCTCAAGGCTAGAATTGCCAGTTAAGTCAACAGTGCATCCCTCGAGATTTGGATTGTTCTCAATCCACATATCCTTCATTGCTGTAAGCGTAGGCATGTTAAGAGTAGTGAGATTGTCATTCACTTCAATGTCCATGTAATTCAACTTACCTGCATTGTCAATAGTGATTGTCTCATAGTTATTTTGATTGTAAATTCGAAGTTTCTCCAAATCGGGCTTATTGGCAATGTTCAAAGCAGTTGCCGTCATATTATTATTGCTACTCAGACTCAACTCTCTAAGTTTACTCTTGTCGGCAATTTCATTATTAATATCATTAGTGATATTAGTTGATGACAACCTGAGAACCTCAAGATCATTTTTGCCAGTAAGGTCAAGCGATGGAATTGGGACAGAATATATTTCCAAGATTTTCAGCTTATTGTTTTCAGAGATGTCTAATTCGGCAAAATTTCTGCAATACTCAAGTTTCAACTCCTCGAGAGTCTCGGAATAAGTTGCAAGACGCTCGTTCAGTGTTCCTACAGGCATTGCATTGCAAGAACTCAGTCGCAGGCTCTTAAGCGGATGTCCCTCTGGAAGCTCAAATGTCGTCATCTTATCGGCATGACTAACGCTTATGCACTCAAGACTATTATTCTTTAACATAGTTAGATCAAGCACCTCGAAGTCAAGAGTGAGATAAGAGGATTCCGACAACCTTCCTCCAATCAAAGAAATCTCTTTAAGATAAGTAAAGTACTCAATGCCAGTGAAGTCCTTAATGGTTACATTAGCATCGGTTGTTGCTGTTAAGATTTCAGCCTTTTCAATTTCCCAAGGTTCGAAAACATCATTGGATGGTTCAGTATCATATCTTTGGAATGAACCATTAGTAGATTTTCCGAATTTACCGTCCTTCATATACATGCGGAAGCCTTCATCGGGGAAGATAATCTCGTCAACGGGAACTCCAATAGTATAAGAAGGTTCTGTCCTAGGTTCACCATCATTGTAGACATACTCATCACCTCCATAATAGAAGAAGATTTCATGAGGTTTTGGAGTGATTACTTCAGTTTGGTGCTGGCCTTCACCCATGCTCATAATCAGTCTAGGCTCCTTAGCTTTGTAACGATAGCTGAACTTATAAACAGTTTTGGTATTACCTATTTTTGTTGTTGGCAATGATTTAGCTTGAACACCTGGCTGTGCGCTAAAGTAGTAGTGTGGATTATCGGCTCCATCGTTCTCATCCCATGTCCAGATGTAGAAACCCTTAGAGTCGGCAGTTTCCTTGTCAAAATAGATAATAATCGAACCATCAGAATCTTCTACTGATAATGCTAACCACTTGGCTGCATCAAGACGCTTATCTTTGGTGAAATTGAATGTTCCTTGCTCCAAATCATCAACATAGAGATATATGCGTTTGCCAGGTTGCAACAACTTTTTAAGGTAATCCTTAACTCGTTCGTTGTTGATATTGTCTACAACAGCAAGAATCCTGTCAAGATCATCGATTGTGCTAGGAATGTCGAAGCAGAAGTAAATCGAACCATCCTTATCGCCGGTCTTCACAAGTTTAATTTTGAACATTTCATCAAGGAAACCAGTCTCGATATCCTCGGGAAGACGCTCTCGAAGTACGCTCTTCACTTGATCAAGGATAGCAATCATATCTCCATCGCCATCCACTTGCTTCATGGTGGTCACAATGCTATTTTCGTCGAAAGCAATAGAGATAACATCGGCATCATCCTCACCAACCGATGCTGTAGCATTGTAGTTCTGGGCATCAATTACAACAAACTTGTTGTTGCCCTTATTACTTACCAAATAGTCGCCGGCCTCATTGAACAATTCGTCCTCTACAACCTCAGTAGATTCTACCATCCACATACTAGAAGCGGCTTCCATATCTCTGGTGAATCCAAATAATCCGTCATTGCCAGTAGCATTTAAGTAAATGCGTTTGCCAGGTTGTAGCAAAACGTTAAGGTAGCCAGTAACAATTTCAGGAAGATTGGCTTCATTCAGCAAGAAATTACGAACAGCGTTAATTTTGCTAATCTTAGGAATGTCGAAGCAGAAGTACATTGAGCCATCCTTATCTCCCGTCTTAACCAGCTTAATCTTGAACAACTGATCAACAAAATCAGAATTCAAACTTTGGCTATTAAGGCGATTCTTCAAGACAGTCTTCACATGCTCAAGCACGGCAATCAAGTCGCTGCCTTCACCTTCTCCGTCTTTTTGCTTCATGGTTGTAACGAAACCATCACCATCGAAACCAAGTGTGATGATGTCGGCGTCTTGCTGGTTGTCGGCCGAAGCTGTCGCATTATAGTTTTCGGCATCAATTACAACATACTTGTTATTACCCTTGTTGGTAACATAGTAGTCACCAGCAGTAGTGAACAAGTTATCCTCGGGAGCCGCATAAGCCTCAACCATCCACTTGGCAGCATCGAGACGATTGTCTAGGGTAAAGTCGAATGTGCCGCTTTCATCGGCAGTGCACAAGTAAATGTGCTTGCCTGGTTTAAGTAACTTGTTAAGATAATTCTTAACTTGTTCATTATTGATATTATCAACAACCTCAAGAATCCTGTCAAGGTCATTAATAGGCTTAGGAATTACAAAGCAGAAGTGAATCGAGCCATCCTCATCGCCAGATTTGATTAACCTGATCTTGAACATCTCATCGAGGAAGTCGGTATTGATATCGGAAGGAAGACGATTTCTAAGTACGCTCTTCACTTGATCAAGAATGGCAATCATGTTACCATCACCAAAGAGGTCTTCCATTGTAGTAACAATGCCGTTCTCATCAAATGCAACAGTAACAACATTAGCATCATCCTTTCCTACCGATGCTGTGGCATTGTAATTCTCAGCATCAATTACTACATACTTGCTGTTGCCTTTGTTGCTCACGTAGTAGTTGCCTGCATCTGTGAACAGGTCATCATCAGGTTCTACATATTCCTCAACTAGCCACTTGGTAGCAGCAGGAGTCTTGTCTTTGGTAAAGCCAAATGCGCCGTCTTCTCCGGTAGTATTCAAGTAAATGCGCTTGCCAGGTTGCAACAGCATGTCAAGGTAGCCAGTAACTATTTCAGGTAGGTTGGCTTCATTAAGCAAGAAATTGCGAACAGCATTAATGCTACTGATCTTTGGAATGTCGAAGCAGAAGTATACTGAGCCGTCATTTTCTTCGGTCTTTACCAGTTTAATCTTGAACATCTGATCAACGAAATCAGAATTCAATCCTTGGCCATTAAGGCGATTCTTCAAGACAGTCTTCACATGCTCAAGAATGGCAATCAAGTCACTGCCTTCACCTTCGCCGTCTTGTTGCTTCATGGTTGTAACGAAACCATCATTATCGAACCCAAGGGTGATGATGTCGGCTTCCTGTTGACTAGTAGCCGATGCGGTAGCGTTATAGTTCTCGGCATCAATAACAACATAGTTGCTGTTGCCCTTGTTGCTTACGTAGTAGTCACCAGCAGTGGTGAATAGGTTATCCTCGGGTATTACATATTCCTCAACCAGCCACTTGTTGGCGGCAACCGACTTGTTGTTGGTGAAACCGAAAGTGCCGCTATCGCCGGCATTCAAGTATATGCGCTTGTAAGGTTGAAGCAAGATGTCAAGGTAGCCGGTAACTATCTCAGGAAGGTTGGCCTCACTCAGCAAATAATTGCGCACTGCTTCAACATTTTCAATTGCTGGTATGTCGAAACAGAAGTACATAGAGCCGTCACTGTTGCCAGTCTTCACCAACTTGATGTTGAACATCTGATCAACGAAATCAGAATTCATGCCTTGACTATTAAGGCGATTCTTCAACACAGTCTTCACTTGATTAAGAATGGCAATCAAGTCACCGTCGCCATAAAGGTCATTCATTGTGGTGACAATACCGTTGTCATTAAATGCGAGAGTGACCACATCGGCGTCAAGCTGCGAATCAGCCGAAGCAGTAGCATTGTAGTTTTCAGCATCAATTACAACATACTTGCTGTTGCCGTTATTCTTAACATAGTAATTTCCTTCTTCGTCGAAAAGGTTCTGAGCAACAAATCTAACTGTCACTTCCTGAGAAGTTGATCCACTTTTTAATTCAATAAATGCTGTTGCGTTAGTATTGTTTCTGCCATTATAAGTGACAAATACAGGAGCATTGTTAACTTCTCCATCAGTTGCGGCGATACTTGAAGGAGTAACATGAAATCCATCACCGGAACCATCCTTGATGGAAACTTGAATATCATCGGTCAGGAATTGTCCTTTAACAGTAAAGCTGGTCGAAGTGCCATCAACTATATCAAATGATTTGCCTGATGGAATTATACTGCTCTCCTGCACTTGGACATAAAGATAAGAAAGAGATGAGTTGCTTTGAATAGCTCTACACGTAAAATTAGTGGTATTATATCTATAACCATTATTTTGCATAATGGCATAATTAGTATAATTTTTTCGTGCATTAGTCACATAGAAACCTTCATCACTTTCGTTAATTATCCATTGTGTGTCATCATTAAGCGTCTCTGTTTTTCCAACCTTAAACGTTCCCTCTCTATAAAGATATCCACCATCAACCGTGAAAGTGTAATTATCAGTAGTACCACCAAGTGTTAATTCTGACACCGTCGTAAAATTTGTGATGTCTATTTTGTCATTTTCTACGGAATAGTACTGAGTGTAATTATCTCCACTTAAAGTTATGCAGCTAAAACTGGTAGTTAATACACCAGCCATAGCAACATTCGCTTTATTGTTATTATTCGCATTCGCTTCATATGCATGAGCAAAAATGTACTTGTTTCCAGGCACCAATTGTTCGGTACTGGTCACCTTCACATACACATTATTTGCCCACCCGACCGAGAAGGCCAATAGGGCAAATAGCATTAAAGAAAATAGTTTTTTAAGTCTCATAATAATGATATTTTATAGTTAATAATTAAATTTTTTCAATGAAAAACCCTTTTTTACTAAGTGTAAAATTTGTGCAAAATAACAAAAAAAGATAGTATCATACAATATCATAAAAAAATAAGAAATGAAAAAAAATACATTTTAACAAAATTCACAGCACTTAACACTTTGTCTGACATCTATTCTGCCCAAAAATAATTATGTTCTTTTTTCTTATTCAGTGAAAAAATAAAGATTTTTTTGCTCACTTCAAGAAACTTATCTATTTTTGCAGGTGAATTTATCATTCAGATGAAGACGAAGTTGTTTATACTGTCATGTATTATGCTGCTCTCATCTTTTGTCCTTAGTGCACAGGATGAGGACACAACTTTCGTGATATTGCCCGACAGCAGCAACTTCGTCACTGCCAGCCTGCTGGTTGCATCGCCAGGAGAGGCAATCTATTCGCAGCTAGGTCATGCCGCATTGCGCATGGAGTGCCCTCGTTTCAGGCTCGACTACTGCTTCAGCTTCGAAGAAGAGCCCGGCATGGGAGGCATTTTGAAGTTTTTCCTAGGCAAAACCGACGCTCACATGATAGCAGTGCCTACTGATAAGTTCCTGAACTCCTTCAAAAAAGAAGGACGACAAGTTAAGCAATACACCCTAAATCTAACCCTGCACGAGGAGCAAGAACTGTGGCGGTTGCTCGACATGGATTACGTTGACGAAAGCATGCGCAATTTCAACTTCTTGCAAAACAATTGTTCATCGGTCTCGCTTATGGCAATCGAGAATGTGGTGGTTGATGAGACAATCGACTTTAATTGGCCAGAGCCCTTCAAAATGAATAATGGAGAATTAATGAAATATTATGTGAGGAAATGGCCATGGCTAGGATTTTGGTGTACTTCTTTTGGTGGGTCTGAGACTGATGCTTTATGGGAGAATGAGCAACGTATGTGTCCAGAACTATTACCACAGGTTTTGAAGACAGCTTCAATAGTGGCTGCTGATGGTTCAATATGCCCAATGGTGACAGGTGAGAAAGAATTGTTGCCTTTAATCAATGAGGTTCAGGCTTCACCAGTTACGCCGACTTGGGCATTCGGCTTCTTGCTGATATTCACCATCCTCATTACCCTTGCTCAACTCAAGTGGAAATTGAAATGGTTGCCAAAGATACTAGATTTCTTGCTGATGACAGTTGTCACACTAGCAGGATTGATGCTGATATACACCAGCTTCGTGTCAGGGCTCTTTGGAAAACACTGGAACTGGTACTTGATTACGTTCAATCCTCTGCCACTGATCATTTGGCTTATCTGGCACAAGCGAAAAGGATTCTACAAAATCTATTTGTTCTATACAGTGGTGCTAGTACTTTTTATCTTCGCCACACCACTGAGTCAGCAGCTCGACTTGCCGCATCAGCTAATCACGGCCACACTGGCGGTAAGATGCTTATACAACTATATTGACTGCAAACAACAAATCGCCACTACCACAATAAAAACAAAAAAATAAAGAAATAGAGATATATTAAAGTCTCGCATGCGACTATACCATGCGACAGAACCCAAAATACCACAAAATCAACTCTCCCATCCCCTCAACCATTAAAAAATGTTATAACTCCACTCTGTTTCCCACAAAATCATTAATTTAGCAAGCTAAATTTGAAATTGCTGTTATGATACTTGCCGAGTTGTTTCCATATTCTCGCCTTATATTTACCATTTTGTATGGTCTCACGGCGGTGGCGATTATCGGGGTGGTGGTCAGTGAGAACCGCAATCCCGTGAAGACTCTGGCGTGGATCACTGTGCTGATTTTGCTGCCTGTGGTGGGCATTATCCTTTACATCTTCTTTGGCCGAAGCCTGCGCCATGTGCGCATGATTTCGCGTAAGAAACGTAAACGCCTCACCGGACGCGACGACATCAAGCATTTGATGCGCTCACAGCAAGTGATTCACTACGACACCGTCAAGAGTGAGCGTCAGCAGATGATTAATCTCGTCAACAGCACGCAAGGTTCGCCTTTCCTTGCCAACAATGAGGTGGAGATTTTCACCAACGGCAAGGATAAGTTCGACGCCTTCAAGCGTGACCTGCTGGCTGCCGAGAAGTATATCCACATCCAGTACTATATCATCGAGAACGACAAGATTGGCAACGAGATAGGCGACATCCTTAAGCAGAAGGTGAAAGAAGACGTGAAGGTGCGCGTGCTTTACGACCACGTAGGATCCTTCCACTTCGATATGTCTTATTTCAAGAAGCTGCGCAAAGAAGGGGTGGAGGTTTATCCCTTTATGCAAATCACCTTCCCTGAGTTTGCCAACCGCATCAACTGGCGCAACCACCGCAAGATAGTGGTTATCGACGGCAAGATAGGCTACATTGGTGGTATGAACATCGCCGACCGTTATATCGACGGCGGGAAGATGAAGCATTGGCGCGACACGCACCTGCGCGTCACAGGCGACATAGTAGCAGCGCTACAGGTGTCGTTTGCCATCGACTGGAACTTCATGAAGCGTGAACTCATTGAGGTGCCTGTAGAGACGGTGAAGCCTGGCAGCATCGCCAACCCCATTGGCATGCAACTAGTCACCGGAGGACCAACAAGCCAGTGGGTGAATATGGCATTTGTGTTCCAGAAAGCCATCGACAGTGCCAACAAGTGCGTATATATCCAAACTCCCTACTTCCTGCCCAGCGACCCCTTGCTTAAAGCACTGCAAGTGGCAGCGCTGAGCAAAGTTGACGTGCGCCTGATGATTCCCCGCAAGCCCGATAGCATATTGCTGCGCTACGCATCTTACTCTTACATCAAGCAGTGCCTCACCGCCGGCATCAAGATTTACTTCTACGAGCCAGGTATGCTGCACTCCAAAGTGGTAGTTGTTGACGACGACTTCGTCACCACTGGCTCCACCAATTTTGACTTCCGCAGCTTTGAGCACAACTTCGAGGGCAATGTGCTGCTCTATAGCCAGGAGTTCAACCAGCGCATGAAGGAGGTAATGCTTGTGGACATGAAAGATTGCACCCGCATTAACCTCCGCACATGGCGCAAGCGACCAATTTGGCAAAAAGCGGTGGAGAGCATAGTGCGACTATTTGGACCGCTTCTTTAATGCTGAATCAATGCAGAATTCAGAATGCGGAATGCAGAATTGGGCAACGCCAAAACAATGCGGAAAACAAAATGCAGAATTCACGTTTTTTTAACTCCTTTGATTCCTCTAAATCATTTAATTCCTTTTTCTCCTTTCACTCCTTTACCAACATGAAATCATTCAGAAAAATAGCAGTTGCTCTTGCCGTGCTCGTTGCAGTTATGGCAAGTGCGAAAGATGCTCCCAAGCGCGAGTTCCGTGGAGCGTGGTTACACATCATCGGACAGGGGCAATATGCCAAGATGACCCCTCAACAGACGCAGGACTACTTGCGCGACCAGCTCAACAAACTTGATCAGGCTGGCGTGAATGCCGTCATCTGGCAGGTGCGTCCACAGGCCGACGCCGCTTATATCAGTGACCTCGAGCCTTGGTCACGGTGGCTCACTGGCGAAGCGGGCAAGGCGCCCGACCCCGTGTGGGACCCGCTGCAGTTTATGATTGACGAATGCCACAGCCGCGGTATGGAGCTGCACGCATGGATTAACCCCTACCGTGTTACAAGCGGCGAGAAAGACCAGCCCGCATCTGGGCACATCTACTACGAGCATCCAGAGTGGTTCCTCAAGTATGCAGACGGCAAGATATATTTCGACCCCGCGTTGCCCGAGAGCCGTGACTTCATCAACCTCGTGGTGCGCGACATGATTACACGCTACGACCTCGACGCCATCCACATGGACGATTACTTCTATCCCTATCCAGTGAAGGGCGCCGAGTTCCCCGACACCGCCTCATTTGAGAAATATGGCAAAGGCTGGGGCGACAAAGGTGACTGGCGACGTCACAACGTGGACCTGCTCATCGAGCAGCTGCACAACACTATACAAAGCACCAAACCGTGGGTAAGGTTTGGCATCAGCCCCTTCGGAATCTGGCGCAATAAGAAGAGCGACCGCAACGGCAGCGAGACCAACGGCCTGGAGTGCTACGACGCGCTATACGCCGACTGCCCAAAGTGGACAGCGATGGGATGGGTCGATTACATGGTGCCACAACTCTACTGGGAGCTGGAACACAAAGCGGCTAGCGACCTGGTGCTCAGCTACTGGTGGAACGACCATGCCAACGGCCGTCACATGTACTACGGCCAAGCGGTGCGCAACGTGATGGACCATCACGACATCCCCGACACCCTCAACCCCACACAGCTCAACCACAAGATTGAACTGATGCGCACCCTGCCCAATGTGCACGGCGTCACATGGTGGCCAGGCTACTCTGTCACAGAGAACTATAAAGGCGTGCTCGACTCGTTGAGCAACCATCAGATGCGCTCTAAGGCTCTGTGCCCTGCCGTCACTTGGATTGACGACGTGCCACCACCCGCAGTCACAAACCTGTGTTTTGACAAAAAGAAAGATGTTACTGTGCTCTCATGGGATGCTCCAGTGACCACTGACCCTATGCAAGAGGCGGTGAAATATGTTGTCTATGAATTCCAGGGAAGTTACGACTTTGACATCGACATGAACGACCCGTGGGCTATAGTCAAAGTGACCAATCAAACGTCAGTCACACTGCCAAATCCACTCGGACTCAAACAGTCGAAAAAATCAAAACACAAACCCACGGGAACAATCTACATCGTTACTGCCCTCGACCGCTGCAACAATGAGAGTGCCCCATGCGCCTCAGAAATCGTGTACTGATACCCCCATTGACGTTTTTTACCACCACTTCTTTCCACATTTCAGGAATAATCACTACTTTTGCAGCCGCAAAACGAAGAAAACAACAAATAACAACAAATAAAACAGAAGATTAAATGAAGTTATTAGAAGGAAAGGTGGCGCTGATTACTGGTGCCGCACGTGGAATAGGCAAGGCCATCGCCTTGAAGTTTGCCAGCGAAGGCGCTGACATCGCATTCACCGACCTCGTGATAGACGAGAACGGAAAAAAGACAGAGCAGGAAATCGCAGCCTTGGGCGTAAAGGCCAAAGGATATGCCAGCAACGCAGCCGACTTCGCCCAGACCGAAGAAGTGGTAAAACAGATTCATGAGGAATTTGGTAAAATCGACATCCTCGTCAATAATGCAGGCATCACCAAAGACGGCCTTATGCTGCGCATGACCGAGCAGCAGTGGGATGCCGTTATCGCCGTAAACCTCAAGAGCGCATTCAACTTTATCCACGCTCTCACTCCCATAATGATGCGACAGCGCGGCGGCTCTATCATTAACATGGCATCGGTGGTTGGCGTTCATGGCAATGCCGGACAGAGCAACTACGCCGCCAGCAAGGCAGGCCTTATCGCTCTCGCCAAGAGCATCGCCCAGGAAATGGGTAGCCGTGGCATACGCGCCAACGCTATCGCTCCTGGCTTCATCGAGACCGCTATGACTGCCGCCCTCCCCGAGGAGGTGCGCAAAGAGTGGGCACAGAGGATTCCAATGCGCCGCGGAGGCACAGTTGACGACATCGCCAATGTAGCCACCTTCCTAGCCAGCGACATGGCAAGCTACGTCACTGGCCAAGTTATCCAAGTAGATGGCGGAATGAACATGTAATCCTTAAGGAGAAACTCGACCACTCGAGAACACCTCCCCTCATCTACAAAAATCACACAACGCATCAGGCAATCTGCTTGATGCGTTTTTGTAAGCGCCCACCACGCAGCATGGGTCGCAAATTCTGAATTCTGCATTATCAAGATGGGTCCACGTCGAAGTAGAGTCGTGTGGAGCGCATGCGGGAGTCGGCGGCGAGGAGTTGCTCGTAGAGGTCGCGCAGAATCTTCTTCACCTTTGTCATTGATGCGGCGAGCTCCATCTTGAGAACTATCTGTCGGATATAGAACGTCTGCACCTTTGCCACCATAGGGGCCTCGGGGCCAAGCACACGGTTGCCGAACACCTTTCTTAGCAAGTTGCTGTAGCGCACCGCCATCTCAACCACCACATCGTCCTGCTTGTGTTTGAGATAAATGTTGATTATTTTGGTGAACGGTGGATAGCCAAACTGCTGCCTCTCGGCAATCTCCTGCTCATAGAACCCCTTGTAGTCATGCTCCATCACACGCTCAATGACGGGATGAGAGGGGTTGCTAGTCTGGATTATCACCTTTCCCTGTTTGTTCTTGCGCCCAGCTCGTCCCGCCACCTGCTCAAGCATATTGAAGGCCCGCTCGTGGCTGCGGAAGTCGGGGAAATGTATCATGGTGTCGGCATTGAGTATTCCCACTATGCTCACCGCGTCGAAGTCCAAGCCCTTGGTCACCATCTGCGTGCCAACGAGGATATTGGTCTTGTGCTGAGAGAACTCGTCGATGATGCGGTCATAGCTGTTCTTGCTGCGAGTAGTGTCGAGATCCATGCGCGAAATTTTCTCGTTAGGGAACACTTCATCAATCTCCTCCTCGATGCGCTCGGTGCCATAGCCCACAATCTCGATGCTCGGATTGCCGCAAGCTGGGCATACGGTGGGCAGCGTGATGGTGTGGCCGCAGTAGTGGCAGGTAAGGGTATCCACACGGCGGTGGTAAGTGAGCGACACGTCGCAGTTCACGCAGGTGGGCACCCACGCGCATTGCTTGCAGCGCACCATCGGAGCATATCCGCGGCGATTCTGGAACAGAATCACCTGCTCATTATTTTCCAACGCCTTTCGGCACTCGCCCACAAGTTCCATCGAGAACATCCCGTTCATCTCATGCTTTTTCCATGCCTTTTTAAGGTCAATAAGTCGCACTTGCGGCATCTCTATATCCTCGTAGCGGGTGGTAAGTTCCACCAGTCCGTATCGGCCATTGAGAGCTTTGTAGTAGGTGTCGATGGCAGGTGTTGCCGAGCCAAGCACCGTCTTTGCGCCGTGCATGTGCGCAAGCATGATGGCGGTGTCACGACCGTTATAGCGCGGAGCTGGGTCCTGCTGCTTGTAGCTGGTATCGTGTTCTTCATCGATAATAACTAGGCCCAAATTGCTGTAAGGCAGGAACACACTCGAGCGCACGCCAATAATCACGCACGGATCGCTAGAGGTGAGCAACTTCTTCCATATATCCACCCGCTCATTGTCGCTGAACTTACTGTGATAGATGAGCAAGCGCTCACCAAACACTCGTCTCAACCGCTGCGTGAGCTGGGTAGTGAGGGCGATTTCAGGAACGAGGTAGAGCACCTGCTTGCCCAGCTTGAGGGCATCGTTGATGAGGTGCATATAGATTGACGTCTTGCCGCTCGAGGTCACACCATGCAGCAGCGTTATGTCTTTTTCCTTGAAGGATGTGTGAATACTCTTATATGCAGTTTTCTGCACTTCGGTGAGAGTGGGCAGTTCCACTACTCCCCCACCCATCGACTCAAAGCGGTTTATCTCGCGCTTGTAAATCTCAAAAAGTCCGTTTTTGCGGGCGGCGGCAAGCACTGGCTGGGTGCATCCCGAGCGCTGCAGAAGCGCCTCCTGAGTGACTTCCTTCACAGGCTTGCTGCGCTGCATCCATTGCGAGAGGTCGAGGTAAGCCAGCAGCAGTTGCTCCTGCTTCTTGGCACGACTCACACGGTCGAAAAAGCCATGCAGCCCCTGCTCATCATTACGCTCAATGGTCAAGCGCACGCAGGTCTCGGTCTTAGGACGGTAGTTGTCCATCACCTTCTCTGCCACATGCACAGCGCCCTTGTCGAGCAGTCGGCTCACAATGCCCTCCACGTTCTTGAAGCCTGTTGCGTTGGTAAGTTCGGTAATCTGCACCTTTCCGCGCTGGTTGGTGAAGTCGAGAATCACCTTCTCGCGGTCGTTGAGTTCTCCAGGCGTCTCCTCCTCATAGTCAGGATTAGGGCTAATAAACGTCTCGCTCTCAACCTTCAGGCCACTTGGCACAGCAGCCTTATACACCTCGCCCACAGTACACAGGTAATAGTCGGCAATCCACTGCCAGAACTTGAGCTGAGGATGTCTCAACACTGGTCCCTCGTCAAGCAAGGCAAGGATTTCCTTCACCTTATAGCCCTTTGGCTCAATGTCGTGAGTCATCACCACAATCGCCGTGTAGTATTTCTTGCGCCCGAACGGCACCAACACACGAAATCCCGCCCCAACAGTCATCGACTCAGGGATGCGGTAGGTGTAAGTTCCTTGCACCGCCAGCGGCAATACTACTTCAGCAAATTGAGACATGTTTTTAATTATCAGTTGTCAGATATCAGTTTTTAGTTCTGATGCCACAAAGATAGTATTTTTTACTTGTTTTGCCAAATTTGTTATCACTCCTTTTCGCTCAATTCGAGCCAGCGCATTTCTTTTTCCTCAAGCAGGGTTTGGAGCTCGTTGTAGCGTGCGCTTTTTGTGTCCATGTCGGTAATCACCTCGCCGCTGGCGAAGAGGGTGTCGAGCTGCTGCTTCTCGGCGGTGAGGGTATCAATCTCGGTGGTTAGCTGCTCCAGCTCGCGACGCTCCTTGAAAGAGAGACGGCGGGAATTGTCGCGCACGTTATATTGCACCTTCTCCTTAGGTTTGGCTGCAGCACGGGCGGCCTCGGCGTCGAGGCGGTCGTGGTAGTCTTTCCACGCCCTATACTCACTGTAGTTTCCTGGAAAATCCTTCACCACGCCATCACCCATGAAAACAAAGGTATGGTCAACGGTTCGATCCATAAAGAAACGGTCGTGGCTCACGATTATCACGCAACCGTTGAACTTCGAGAGGTAGTCCTCCAAAATCTCAAGCGTGGAGATGTCGAGGTCGTTGGTCGGCTCATCAAGAATGAGAAAATTGGGCTTGCCCATCAGCACCATCGCCAGGTAGAGTCGTCGCTTCTCGCCGCCGCTCAGGTTGGCGATGTACTTCTGTTGCTCGTTGTTGTTGAAAAGGAACAGATTAAGGAACTGAGCTGCAGTGTAATTCGTCTTCTCATCGAAATAGATATACTCGGCAATGTCGCGCACCGCATCAATCACCGTCTTGCTCTCGTTGAGGTTCATCCCCTCCTGGCTGTAATAGCCAAAACGCACCGTCTTGCCAATCTCGAAACTGCCGCTGTCGCACGGCACCTCGCCGAGCAGCAGCTTGATGAAGGTAGATTTCCCTACGCCATTGTCGCCCACGATGCCCAGCTTCTCATATCGCGCGAAAGTATATTCAAAATCCTTGAGAATGACCTTGTCGCCAAACGCCTTGCTCACCTGATGTGCGGTGAAAATCTTCTTGCCGATGTAGGCCGAGTTCACATTGAGGCGCACGTCGCCACGGTCACGATAGCCGCGAGCCCGCTCCTGCAGGTCGTAGAACGCGTCAATGCGGTATTGCGCCTTATGCTGGCGAGCCTGAGGCTGCCGGCGCATCCATTCCAGCTCGGTGCGCAGCAGGTTTCGAGCCTTCTCGACCTGCACATTCTCGGCTTCAATACGCTCTGAACGCTTCTCAAGGTAGTAGTTATAGTTACCATCATATGTGTAAATCTGCTGATGGTCAAGCTCCATGATGCGGGTGCAGATGTTGTCGAGGAAATAGCGGTCGTGGGTAACCATGAGCAGCGTCATGGTGCTGCGCTTGAGATAATTCTCAAGCCACTCTATCATGTCAATGTCGAGGTGGTTGGTAGGCTCATCAAGGATAAGGAACTGTGGCTCGTCGATGAGAATCTTGGCAAGCGCCACACGCTTAACCTGACCGCCGCTCAACTCACCCACCGGCTGGTGGAAGTCGTCAATCTTGAGCTGTGAGAGAATCTGCTTGAAACGCGCCTCATAGTCCCAGGCATGGCTGTTGTCCATAGCCTGAATGGCAGTTGTCATAGCCGAGGCATCGCCATCGGCAAGCGACCGCTCGTAGGTGCGCACTGCCACCGAAGCAGCATCGTTGCCCTCAAGGCACACCTCCAAGACCGTCTTTGCCGACTCAAACTCAGGACTTTGAGGCAGGTAGCCAATGCGCAGATTATTGCGATAGATTATGGTGCCATTGTCAGGACTCTCCACTCGGGCCAGCAAGTTGAGCAACGTGCTCTTTCCTGTGCCGTTCTTGGCTATAAGACCCACCTTATCGCCCTCGTCAAGACCGAACGATATATCACTGAACAATGGGTTGTAACCATAGGACTTCGTCAAATTCTCTGCTTGAAGTAATGCCGACATAGTTATTTTTATTTCTATTATAAACGTATATAAACTATAAATAATTGCCTCAAATAATTGCAATTTCCCCCATTTTAGAGTAGCGAAAGAAAAAATATGGCAGCAAAAATAAGGTAATGTAAAATTTTTTCATTAAATTTGCCTTTTCATTAGTAGAGGCTTATTCTAAAACAATCATTAACGACTATAAACCACCATTTTATGAGTAAAATTACCAAAGTCGTATTAACTGGCGGTCCTTGCGCCGGAAAGACTACCGCTCTTGCAAAAGTGGTAGAGCATTTCTCCAACCTTGGATATCAAGTTTACACAGTGCCCGAAGTGCCCACTATGTTTGCCGTGGGAGGGGTTGATTACCTTACTAAGAACCAATCACAGTTCTATAAAGCCGAGAAAGCGACTTTGCAACTTCAGCTTGACCTCGAAGACCATTTTGCAGATATCGCAGCCGAGAGCGAGAAGCCAGTACTGCTGGTGTGCGACCGTGGCACGATGGACATCTCGGTATATCTCACGCCCGAGACCTGGCAGGCAATAACCCAGGAGGTGGATATACCAATCGACAAGCTGCGCGACTCGCGCTATGACGCAGTGTTGCACCTTGTAACTGCTGCCGACGGTGCCGCCGAGTTCTACACCACTAGCAACAATGAGGCTCGCACTGAAGGCGTGGATCTTGCCTGCACTCTCGACAAGAAACTCCGCAACGCCTGGACTGGTCATCCTCACTTGCGCGTGATAAGCAACAGCGAGAATTTTGAGCACAAGATTCGCCGTGTGCTTCGTGAGATTTCTAATGTGCTGGGCATTCCTGCACCCATTGAAAATGAGCGCAAGTTTATGGTTGAACTCGTTGGCGAGATTCCTAATGCTATCGAAACCGATATCGTTCAGACTTACCTTATGAGCGAGCCAGGCACCGTGGTGCGTTTGCGCAAGCGCATGATGCAAGGAAAATATGTGTATCTGCAGACCACAACCAAGACTGTTGGAGAAAACGAACGCATTGTAACTGAGCGAAATATCAGCTACAACCAATATATGAGTATGATGGCGCTCGCCGATCCCACTAGACAATCAATACACAAGATTCGCAAGAGCTTCATCTGGGAAGGACAGTACTATGAGCTCGACCAGTTCATTGACCCAGACCCTGGCTTCAGCATATTAGAGATGGACAGTGGAGCACAAGACGAAGAGATAAAATTCCCGCCTTTCATCAAGGTCATTAAAGATGTGACTGGCAAAGTCAAGTACTACAATATCAATCTCGCCGTCAAGACTCTTTATGACTAAAATGATGCATAAATTAGGCTGACACTTTGATTTATTCATAACGCAAAATCCCCATGAGTGAACTTAACTTGTGGGGATTTTTGTGTCTTATTTTTTTAAAAAACTATAATTTTGGGTGATATTTTTGTTTTCTATACAGATTTTTAGATTTTTTACAAAAATTATCATATTCAGTGATGTAACCACT
>JAFZUL010000062.1 GCA_017618355.1 Muribaculaceae bacterium | reverse complement strand
GGTCTTTTGCCCCTTACAAATCTCTTTCTCGCCCATAGCCACCAGCTCTATTTTCATGCTGAAGTGGCATTTGTATTCGTCCTTGTTGGTTTGGTCGAGTTTTTTCTGAACAGCGTCAAGCGATTTTACCATAGCGCTGTAGCGTTGTTCGGCCACTGCATTCTGCTCTTTAATCTTTTGGTTCTTCTCGTCGGACTTAAATGTGATTTCCCACGCCTGTGCCTTGATGATGGCTTCCACCTCATCGTAGATGGCCTTGTAGAACTTGAATTCTTTTGTGTTGGGATCGTTAAGTCCAGCTTCGCCATTAACGTAGTTGCCGTCTTGTTCGATGAGCATGCCCTTCACGTAGAATTCCTGGCTCATGGTAGTGTCGATGGGTTCCTCACTACTGCTACAAGCTGTTAATACTATAGAAAACGCGCTCATGCACAGGAGCATAGAAAATGCGATTAAAAAATTTCTTTTCATGATGTTTTTATGTAAATAATTAATGTGTTTGTTTAGCGTTTAATCACCTTTTTGCCTTTGTGAATGTATAATCCGGGGGCAACAGGCTCATTGGGAAGTTGACGGCCGTCGATAGTGTACCACGATGGGTCAACATTGACGGGGGTGACAGCAATTTCTTCAATGTCGGTGTTGGTTCCTGGATCGGGATCGGTGGGCAAGTTGAGGATGTATTCTTGCTGGTATTCGTAGTAGGGGTGTATGGTAGATGTCGCCGACGGAGCCGCCAAGATTGACGACGAAGTCCTCAGGTAGGAGCGGAAGGGGGGTACCGTAACGTGCTGCTTGAGCACAAACTTGTTGCCCTGCTGCTCATACACGTTGTTGAGTTCCTGATACCAGGACTTGCCGGCCAGAGTGAGCCATTCACTCAGGCGGCTATCGGACCACCTGAATTGTTCAGTCCATGATTTATCGACCGTGAACTTGAACGTATGCCCTACCATAGACGGGTAAATGAAATAGAAGATTGAGATATTATTCCAGAATTTGGGGATTTGTGCAGGATCAGAGCAATTTTTACTCAGTACAATTATATTGGGTTCCAACATCCCAGCCACTGAATAGGGGAAGAGAAGATGACTCCAGTCTTTTCCAGTGGTGAGGTCGGTGATGCTTACAAAATCGTCGTACACCATCCAAAAGTTGGTCCATGTGTTAACTTCTTCTTCGGTGAAGGTGCGGTAATAATTGAGATAACCCTCCTCCAAAATCATCCGATTATCGATAAGGAAGAAGTTGTGGCCATCGTAAATGTTGACGTCCTTGAAGCTGCGCCCCTCGCTGTCTAACACAATATTGTTGTCCAGACCAATGACGTTGGCTGGATTGTCAACATAGTAAACAGTATTAGGGTTGCTGTTGGGCACCACCTCCTGAACATTGGAACCAATGCTGTAGAATGCGTCATAGCCTTCGGGCATAGTGATTTTGTCGCTCGATGGCAGAGTTAAGGTCTGGCCGTTGACATTGACTGCTACTGCTCCACCCACAACGTCGAAGTCACCAATTGTGGTGTAAAAAGTATTCATCAAGCGGTCGTTGTAACCCAGTTGGATGCGTACGCGATTGACGTTGGTAGGTATCTGTTGCATTACATTCATGGATACTGTGCCTCCGATAGGGGCCGACAGATGGGAGGGTGTGATATAAGTGGCGTAAACTTCATTCTCATTGTTAGGATTCACAACTTTCATACCCATGGTGCCATTGAAAGGCGCATCACCCACATTAACCGATGAGATTGTGCCTGAGATGATGTGAGAAGTCACGACTTTGTTTTCCATATCAATATTGGTGGCCGATAAGTCGAAGTTTTCAAAGCGCGCATCGGTCTCCGCGCCTTCGCCCCACACCCTATGCATCAGCATGGGATCGGTATAGACGCGGTAAGGCGCGGTGGGGTCGAATCGACGATCGCTCTTCAGCCGGAATTCCACTTGTTGCGTTTCGCCGGCAGGAATTGCCACACATTCTGAGCCCTTGAAGTCGTTATCAAGCACGACATACAGGCTGCCGTTAAATTCATCGGCATTATTCTTGACATCAAATGTGATGGTGGCAACCTTACCATCGTCGAGTGTGTACTGCGGGTTGCTAAGTTCGAGGTCCTTGACTGGGAATGGTTGCAGGGTGATGTTGTCACCGTTCACTACCATTTGGATATAGATATTGTCGTTGCCTTCGCATGGGTAGAGTCGGCCGGGAATGCTTTCGTGGGCATAGTAGATTACCCACCGGTAGGTGCCGTTGGGAAGGTTGTTGGGAATGGGGACCATATAATTGAAGCAGCCATAGTCGGGGGCGATGGTGTTGAGAACCTTATCATCATATACATTGGGTTGGTATACTACTTCACCTTGTGAGTCGATTAGCAGGGGCTTTGTTCCGGTGGCATCGTAAACTTTATAATATACTGTTTGCAAATGCATGGGAGGAAAGTTGCCGTTGGCGTCGCGCGTGATATTGGATTCGCTGAGCAGCAACTGTTGCGCAATCTGCACAAAGCCCGGATTTGGATCGGTAGAACCCTCGACAGGAGGCTGAATGCCAATTACGGCGTCTTGATGTATCGACCAGCGATTGTTAGCACCGCCACCGCCAGTGCCAGTGCCTTCCGAGTCAAGAATTGAGAGCACGAAATAACCGTCGCAATCACCGTCCCATCCCCAATTGATGTAATATTTTCCGTTGCCATCGTAGCCGTGGCACACAAAACTGTGGCCGGCGCCCCATGAGGTCATGGCATTATAGATGATGGGGCGGTTGTTGGCGAGTTCGTTATACATTTTCTCGTCCCACTGGTCGATGGTATAGTCGTCACGTAACAAATAACGCATACCCTTGTCGTACTTGAAACAACCTAGAAGTGCAGGCCTGATGAGATTGCTGTACGATCCCGATTGCTCTTTTTGGTACACCATATCGACCGACTCACCAGCCACTTTCATGAGATGCGCTACCGACGTGACTTGCGACTCGGGATACTCACCGTCGCTGCTATAAGTGAGCTGCATGTTGTCCCAATCGAAAGCGGTGGGATTAATGACGGCTTTGAACTTGGGAGTGATATACCTCGTAGTGCTGTCTTGAGGCCACTTGTGGTAGTACATCACCTGCGACATTGACGTTGCGATACAGCCTGTGGGGCAGTTATCAGTAATGAGGTGAGAGTAAGGCCATTCCTGTCCCCAATGGGTCTGAATAAGTGGCTGTACTGGGGCGTGAGTAGGCGCCTTGTGGAACTTCAGGTTGTGTTCCTGCATATATTCTATTTGCTCGGCATAGCTTGCGAGCATGGTCTGCATAGCCGCAGGGATAGTAGTGGCATCAATAGAGCCTTTAAAAGAATAGGCGAGCACATCGTTGATGCGGTCATCACCGGCGACAATTACATAGCCTCCTCCCTTAGCGTTGAAGGCATAGACTAGGTCGTTGCCGGCATTGACCGACTCGGATGCTGGTCTCCACGAAGCGCGGTCCATTGCGCGAACGGCCGCACTTCCTTTTTTCTGTGTCATGAAAGCCATCGCCTTGTTCTTAGCCTGTTGCGGCGTCAGGGTGGCGGCTTGCGACGTGGTAGTAAGAGCTAAAGCTCCTAAAACCAGAATTATTGCGAATTTTATTGTTTTCATTTTTTTAAAATTAAGTATGTGCTAATAGTATTAGAGGTCAACGTTTAGATCGTCGAATTCTCCTGAATTCTTGGCATCCTCGATTGCTTGCTTGTACTCTTCAATGTCGCCACCGAGTATTTTCTCCATTTTAACTATTGTCTCAGCGGTGAAGACAAGCAGGCCATATTTGACGTGGTTGCCCGAGTTCTTGAAATCGGTCTCAACGTCGCAGCCTTTCGATTTGAGATAATCGGCCATCTCCACACCGGCTTTATAGGTCATGTATTTATCTCCGCTACTGTGCATGATGAAGAACTTGGTCTTGGTGCTGGGCTGCCAGTTCTGACCCTCGCCGCATAGCGAGTTCTGACGGAATTTGTCATAAACCTTCTTGCCTATACCGGTCTTGTAGTTGCAAGCTGCGGGAGTGAGCACATCGCTGATTTTCTCGGTGCCAATCAGGCCGTTGATGTCCCATGTGCCATAATCTTTAGAGAGAATCCACTCTTGAATGTGGCTGGCAAGTGGCTCCTTGAAAACATCGCTGTAGCTGAAATCCATATTGTAGGTTTCTTTGTAGGCAACCATCATCAGTGGCAGGGCGCAGATGTATCCCGAATAATCGGTCTCTACATAGTCCTCATAGATTGTGCAGATGTCGAATGGAGCGGCACCGGCGCATGTGAGGTCAATGTTGAGGTCGCTGCGGTTCTTGTCCACATAGCGCTGGAAGGCTATTGCCGAGAAGCCGCCACTGCTGTAGCCCACATTGAATTTGCGCAATCCCTTTATCTCATAGCCACGCTCGAGCAAGATGCTCATGGCTGCATCCCAGCAGTCGATTGACTCCTGGGCGGTAATCTCGGGGCAGCAATAAGCCTGTGGCTTGTCCTCGGTGAGGGTCCAGCCGTAGAGGTCGCAAGAAACGGCGATAAGGTTCTGGAACTTATTCATATAGAAGCTCACATCGTCGATTTCGTCCTGCGAGGTGCGCTCGCGGTGCTTGGCAGTGGTGAACTCATGATAGAACATGAGTGCGCGAGGCACGGCTTCCTTGTTGAATACCGCAGGATTCATCGAAATGACGCCAGTGAGTCGAACGGGAGTCTTCATGTCGGGTCCAACCGAGGTAAACTCAAATATTATCTGCCTGAATTTCAGGTTGAAAAAGTCATTGGCGAGAGACTTGAGCGCATGGCATTCGCGTGTCTCTATCACTTTAACGTCGAGGTCGTAGTTGCGGCCTGAATTGTTGGGCTCATCGTTGTCGGAGCACGATGTCATAATGTTGAAACTTGCTACTAGCATCAGCATCACCCAAAAAAGAGAAGCATATTTTTTCATTTTCGTTTAAATTTTAATTTATTAGTTTTTAAATTTAGTTATATTCGTATATTTGTAATAGCGAAGTAATGTATTTTGTTTCTATCTCGCCTGTTATCACTTGCAAGGGATTTTCTTGAAATTCCAATATTTGCCAGGCATCTTGAGTTCAAACTCGCTGTCCTCAAGCGACAGGGCAGGGAAGATGAGAGCAAAACGCAGCTTTTGATAAGGTTGCTCAATCAGGGCGTGAGAGGGCTTGACGCCAACGTTTTGGACCTGAACAATATTTAACTTGCCACTTTTCTTGCCCTTGATGTGAGTGTCGGAGGGGACGCTGACATAGATAGCCTTAGCTTCATCGTTCTCATATTCAAATTCCACGCGAGTCTCGGTGTCGGAGCAGCACACGCGCAAAATCTTGATACTACCGGCATTTTTGTCAGCCTTGTAGATTGGATTCTCTCTCACTAAGCGGTAGCCCGAGTAGTCGGCTAAAGTCACTTTGTCGTTGTTGAGGACACTGGGGCCATCGTCGGTGCGACCGGCAGGGCCATACAGGCTGTTGATTTTGCGGGTAATGTTACGCTGGTCGGCGTAGCCATATTTCCAGTTCAGCTCAGAGGCTTCCTCATACTTGGCAAGAGCTTCGGCATAATTGCCATTTTCCTCCAGCTCACGAGCCTCGTTCATCACGGAATTGAAAGTGGACTGGTACAGAGCTTTCTCACGAGACAGGATTTCGGCCCTCTGCTTGCGTTGCTGCGCGTCCAGAACTGAGTTTACACCGCTAAGCACACCTTGGGCAATGCGGTCAGTTTGGGTGTACTGTGCGCTCATGGTAAGTCCCATAGCGACAAGCACAACCAATGTCATGTAGAATCTTGCTTTTTTCATTTTTTTTTAATTATTATAAATGGTTATTGTTGTTAATTATCTATTTGGGCGCCCTCAATCAGACGCTTTTTTTCGCGATATTGGCTTGGAGAGATGCCAAAATGCTTTCGGAAGATGGTTCGGAACGTGGTTATGGCGCCAAATCCCGCTTCGCTGGCCACTGCTTCGATTTTCCAGTTGGGCTGCTCCATGAGAAGGTGACAGGCCGTGTTCAATCGCTTGGTGGTGAGGTATTCGGCTAGAGTGTTGTCATCGGTGCGGGTCTTGAGGGCTTGCAGTATGCGTCGCTGAGTAAGCCCTAATGCCGTGGCAATGTCCTTTAGCTTTATGTCAGGATTGGTGTGCAGGCCAAGCTCATCAAAGCGGCGGTCAATCCACGCCATGAGTTGCTCATCGGTCATTCGCTCGGTGTTCAGCACCTGGTTTATGTCATTTTTCAGAGCCTGTGCCGAGTCTTGAACCGCATCGTGGGCGCCTGTCATGTCTCCCATGAACAGTTGCGCCGATTTGAGCTTCTCCTGAACGATGCTCAGTTCGTGCTCCATCTCGTCACGCTTGTGTTGCTCTTCGTTCAACTGTTCCTTGACGTTTTCGAGCTTTTCGAGTCCTTCCTTGTTCAGCTTCTTCTCGTCATGCATCTCTTCCATCAGGTGTGTGTTGTGATTGATGAGCCTGCGCATGACAATGAGCGCCAGCAGCAAGGTGAAAATAAAAGCTACGAATATAATTAATAATATTATTGTAATGTTTTGTAGAACGGAACTGTCTATTGACATATAAGTTTAGTTAAGTATTATACATTTAAGATGCAAAGTTAGATATTTATCATTCGCCACTACTAAAAATGAGAAAAAATGAATTTTTTACACCACCCAAATTGGCTACAAACCGACCAAATCGGCAATTCCACCGCTCAATGGGCCGTTTGGCCGTTGCTAAAAGCGGCAGATTTGAATATTTTTTGTAATTTTGTGAAGAAATTTTATCCTCGTTTTTGATAGTTTTGTGACGAGGTGACGGATTCATAAGAACAACAATTTTAAAAAACACAGGTTCTATCATGACTGAAAAAAATAAAGAAGCTATAAACATTGATTATACAAATAGACAGAATAGAGTGGTCAATTCTCTGAACAGCGGACTGAAGCGGCTGACTATAGAGATTGGCTTTGTCATTATGGTGATATCAGCAATTTGCACCGTTAGCAGTATTGGCGATGTGATGAGGGGAAGCCTGGCTGGCACCTTGTGCCTTGCGCTCATCAATACCGTTGGCATGGTGATCATCTATTATGCCATGATGCGAGGCATGCGGCCGCTGTATCGTCCGCTCAAGTCAATGTGGATAATACTTATAGCTCTTAATCTGATAGGTTTTGTAACTACATTTCTGATACTTATCGACGAATCGCTCGTTATCATCGACCTGGTGTTGGCGGCTTTGCTGCTGATGGCCTATCTGCCTATGGGTGTGTTCCTCATTATGTGGTATGACGGCAAACTAGGGCGATTGGGTGCGTGGATGATAGCGCGCATAATTATAGTAGTCCTGTTGCCCATCGCTTGGATTCTATTATTGGGCGGCACCCTGCTGCCTCTTCTTGATGTTATTGTGCTTGCTATAGAGCTTATATATGCCTATATGCTGCGCGACATCCTTATTAGTAAAGAGGAGAGAGGGGAGTGTTAAGAGATTAGAGTTTAGAAGGGAATGGGGCGAGAGCCGCGTGCTGACGGCGCAATACATCGCCCGGAAGATTATTATCTTCCTTTCTCTCCTTCTCTTCATCATCTTCCTCATTCCTTTAATTTCTTATCATCCTTTCTCTCTTATAAAATAAAAAGAAAAGCCTGGTCATCGCAATGATGCCAGGCTTTTCAAGGTTATATAGAAAGTTTTATTATTTAGTTACTTTCTTTTTGTCTTCTTTGCGCTTGCCAAGGACTTTGGTGATAGCATAAGCCACTGGAGATGCAATGAAGAGTGACGAGCAAGTACCGATTATCACACCGAGAATCATCGCGAAGATGAAGCTGCGGATAGAGTCACCGCCCAGGAAGAAGATAACGAGCAATACCAGCAAGGTGGTGATTGAGGTCATCATTGTACGGGCGAGGGTACTGTTCAACGCCTTGTTGAAGGTGGTGCTCAGTTCATGCTTAGGATAGAGCTTGCGGTACTCACGCACACGGTCAAATACCACCACAGTATCGTTCACCTGATAACCAATCACGGTAAGGATGGCGGCGATGAACGTCTGGTTAACCTCCATAGCAAATGGGAGGAGTCCGTGCAGTGTGTAAACACCAATCACGAGGAATGCGGTGAATGCCACAGCAGCGAGAGCGCCAACCGAGAATGCAACGTTGCGGAATCGCAGCAAGATATAGGCAAACATAGCAAGCAATGCGAAGAATACCGACCATACAGCCGAGCGGGTCATGTCCTTAGCGATAGATGGACCCACGTGCTCGATATCGATGATACCGGTCTCGTCATTAGCGGTGCTGAAGTCTTTTTGCGAGATTTTGCTCTTGAAAGAGTCTTTGAAGTTGTCGTAAAGAACTTTCTCGATTTCCTCGTCAACCTTCTTTGTGTCGAAGCCCTCACCATTCTTGAAGTTGGTAGAAACGCGCACGGTTCTATCGTTGTTGATGGTGATGATAGAAGTACTTGACTCAGGGAATTTGTCTTTAATCTTGTCCTTGAGGGTCTCAACGTTCACTGGCTGGTCAAACTGCACGATGTAGTTGCGGCCACCAGAGAAGTCGATACCAAGGCTCAAACCACGTCCTGGGATGAGGAACATGGCAATTACAGCAGCAATGATGATAGCCACGATGGTGGTGCTGAGTTTGCGCTTGCCCATGAAGTCGAAGTTCACATTCTCCATCAAGTGACGTGTCCATGGGGTAGAGAAGCTGATGTTAGCAAACCAACCCTTATTGATTAACCACTCCAGGATGATGCGGGTGAGATATACTGCAGTGAAGAACGAGCAGCAGATACCCACGATGGTAGTGATGGCAAAACCCTTAACGGCACCGCTATTGGAGAACGCCAGGATGGCCATGGTGATGATGGTAGTCAAGTTAGAGTCGAAGATTGCCGAGAAAGCGTTGCTGTAACCGTCAGCGACAGCAGCCTTGAGGCCCTTGCCGGCGCGCAGCTCTTCCTTGATGCGCTCGAAGATAAGCACGTTGGCGTCAACCGCCATACCAAGCGCGAGCACGATACCTGCGATACCTGGCAGTGTGAGCACGGTCTGGAACGAGGCAAGGATACCTGCAGTAAAGAAGAGGTTGAAGATCAGACCCATGTTGGCGATAGAGCCAGCCTTGATGCCATAGATGCAAACCATGAAGATCATCAGCAGCACGAGTGCTACGATAAATGATACAAGACCTTTGTTGATTGACTCTTGACCGAGCGAAGGACCGATGATACGCTGGCTGATTACCTCAGGCTGAGCGTCCATCTTACCACTCTCGAGCACGTTAGCAAGGTCGGTTGCCTCCTCTGGAGTGAAGTCGCCGCTGATTTCACTGCGGCCACCGTCAATCTTAGATTTTACATTAGGATAAGAGTAAACCTGGTCGTCGAGGACGATGGCTACAGCCTTACCAATATTCTCTCCAGTGATGCGTGACCAACTTTGTGCGCCCTCTTTGCTCATGGTCATGTTCACGGTGCTACCTTGAAGTTGCTCATAAGAGGTTGAAGCGCTGGTAACAGCGTCACCGGTAAGAGCGGGCTTACCGTCGTTGTCAAGTTTCAGGGCCACGAGGTCAAATCTCTCAGGAGCCTCTGGAGCTTCCCATTGCTTCTTGTCGGCTTTTACCGAGAAGCAAAGCTTGATGTTGTCGTGGATCTTCTCTTTTGCAAGGTCGCTCTTGAGTATAGAGTCCACCAGAGCCACGTCGCCAGGAAGAACACGTCCTACCATGCACCATTCAGGGGTGTAGCCACCGCCAATCATCTGCATAAGGGTCTTGCCGTTTACGCAGGGACCATAAGCGTTGCTCAGGTCGTTGAGGTCGCTCACTACATCTTTATATGGGTGAGTCTCATAGAACTCGAGGTTGGCAGCTTTCTTGAGCAGGTCGATCACACGGTCGGGATCTTTGATACCTGGAAGCTCAAGCAGGATGCGACCCTTCTTAGCCATCTTCTGGATGGTTGGTGCAATCACACCAAAGCGGTCGATACGTGTGTGCAACACCTTATAAGAGTTGTCGATAATGTTATCAACCTCCTCCTCGATGTATTTCTGCACATCCTGGTCGCTGGCCTGTGGGTTTTCTTTAATTTTTTGTATTCTCTTTTTGAAGAGATTCTTCACGTTGCTTCCGGTGGCGTTGTACTTCTTGCAGAACTCAGCAACGTAGTTGTCGCTTTCTTCGTCGAGTTCATTAATCACTTTGTCGAAGTTCTTGTCCTGGCCCTCTTTTTGGATTTCAGCGAGTGATTTAAGCACGTTAGGAACCTTAATCTCGAGGGTTACGTTCATACCACCCTTCAAGTCAAGACCCAATCCTAATTGTTTCTCGCGCACTTCCTTGAAGTCGTAGCCGAGCCACACTTTTTGTTTCTCGATGTTGCCAATGTAGTTGTTGTATGCTTCTTTATACTTTTCACTACCCTCATCTTTCACGCCGCCGTTGGCCTTCATGGCAACTTTCACGGCCTCATTCTCGTATTTGTTAGCCACAAACGAGAACGAAAGGTAGAAAATGCATATCAACACTAAAGCAGTAGCAATAGTTAAAATAAAACCTTTAGTTTGCATTTTGAAAATTATTAATTATGTTTGTTTATTTAATTCAATGGTTATCAGTGCTTTAAACACGTCATTAGGGCGTGAGAAAAGCACTTTTTCACGTTTCAGCCTGCAAATATACAACAAATTATTAACGTGAAAAAATTTTTTTACCACTTGTTGTAATTTTTTAGTTTTTCATGGGTGGAAAAAGGAAGTAGGGAAAGTAAAAACCAGCGAAGCGGCACAACCAGCGAGCATCGCGAGCGACAAACTATCGAAGCGGCACAACTGGCTTGCGGCCAACTATCGATTGAGGCGCCCAGCTTTCGTGTCTCGGTATTTGTCGCCGCTGTAGGGATTGTTGTTGAGGAGTCCGTTACTGTTAAACTCGTCTTCTTCCTCTTCCTCGTTGTTTTTCTTCTTCTCTTCTTTCTTCAGCTTTTTGTCGCGTTCTTCGGGGTGGAATTTGCGTATATCTTCGGGTTTCTGCTTATCGACAGGCGTGTCGTAGATGTTCCATGTGAGGGTTATGTCGCTGAATTTCTTGAGCTTGACGGGGTTATGGTAATAGAACACGTCCTCGGGTTGCAGGTGCTGGCTATAGTTGCCGGTATCCCAACGTCCGTTGCCGTTGGCGTCGAGCACCATCATAATGTAATATGTCTCGGGCAGCACGTCATAGAAATCGGCATATTTCCCCAGCACATCGACGGTACGGACCACGGAGCCCTGCTTGTTGAGCAAGTGGGCAAATGCCTTGCCCTCAAAGCCAAGGCAGTTGACGTGAAGGTTGGCATATTCCTCCTCGCCCTTCACCTTGAAGGTGGAGCGTATGGTGTCGCAGGCGATGCCGTATATTGATGTCACGGCAAGACTGTCGATGGTGATGCGGTAGTCGCTGCCCTGATTAAGCTTCATTGGGGCAACATAACGGTATATGTCCCAGTGGTTGCTTGGAATCATGGTTGGCAGCTCCACAGCTTGCCATGTGCTGTCGGGGTTCATTATCTCGAGGTGCACGCCGCCTGGGTCGATGTGGCCTATTGGGGAGTTAGATTTTATAAATAGCGAGTCGGTGATTTCGACTGAGCCTTTGTTTGTCTCTACAGTGAGCAGCACGGGTTTCTCCTTCAGCGTCTCTCGCAGCCCCTTAATCTCGTCTTCGAGGTCGGTGACATCTTTGCCCTCCTCTATCTGCTTAGCGAGCTTCTCTTCGAGCTTGGCAAGCTCTTTCTCACGCTTCTCGCGCTCTTTGGCGACTTTCTCACGCTCCTTTATCTCGCTGGAGTTGCGACGCTTGGCGAAGGTGAGAGTGTCGGTCTTGAGCATGAGCGAATCGTTGTCGGCGGTGTGCAGGTAGGTCATTTCGAGTCTGATGGTGTCGGCCTTAATCATGGTGGAGTCGGTGAGCCAATATACCAGTGAGTCCTGCGCCTCGCGAGTCTCAAGCAGGTGCCAGTCATCGTTATAAATCTTTGGCTCCAGCACTCTGGTGGTGGGCATTTCGGGTAGGGTAGTAGAGAAGAGGGCAAGGAGTTTGTTGTCGCCCTGTCGCTCGCTTTTTTTGAAATATAGCGAGCGCCAATTCTCGTTGAAAAGGCTCAGCAGCACGTCGTTAGGCTTGAACTCGGTGTGCACTGCCGTCATGATGGTGTCAATGCGGTGGTCGAAGGTGAAGATGGTGTCTTGCGACGTGAAATCGCTGGCGCTGGGCACTATCACCTTGTCGAGGAAAGCGATGTCCTCGGTGCGCACCATCTTGTAATCGTTATCCACGTCGTTAAGGGCGAAGATGTGATACTCGCCGGGAGGCACGTTGCGAAGCACGAACTCCCCTCTACTATTGGTGCGGCTCACGCGGTCGAAGCGCTGCTTGTAGAATGCCGAGTCGCTGAGGTCGCTGTGCAGACCCACGAGCACGTTCTTCATCGTCTCCAGGTCGCTGGCGCGCAACACCATGCCGCTCACCTGCAGCGAGTCGAGGTGATCGCCAGTGGAGAATGCGAAGCTGAAGCCGTCGAGCACGTTGCCCTCGTTGTTGTCTTCGATAGCGTCGGTGAAGTCGATGACGTAGGTGGTGTTAGGCTCCAGTTCTTCCTGGAATTCCACAGTGATTTTCTTACCTTGGGCGCGGATAATGGGTTGCTCCTTAGGCGCAGGCGACACCACCACGCGAGTGGTCTGGTCCTTGATATTCACAATCTCGTCAAAGTGAATCTCCACCTTCTTGCCGCTGAAGTTCACCGCCCCAGGAATAGGGCTGCTGCTAAGCATCACAGGCGGCGTATAGTCGCGCGGCCCACCCTCAGGAGAGCCAATATTAGCGCACGCTACTCCCACCACCGCCAAAAGCGTCAGCACTGCCACAAAGAATATGTGCCTCAGTTTTTTCATTAATATGTTGAAAGTAAAACAAAAGTTTTTTTAATATGACTAATGTCAGACACTGTCGGACTCAGTCGGACTTTGTCAGACTATATCGGATTCTCGTAAGATCCCGTCTTACTTATTGCCTGTCTCTATTATGCTTTTACAAGAACTTTTTCTTGCTTCAAGCCTTGCTCTGGTCATTGCTTCACTCACCCCGCCTTCTTTGACAAATTGTTCTTGCTGGGCATCAAGCAAGTGGTCGAGCATATACATCGCTTGGTGGATTAGAGTCATACATAAATTGGCAATCTCTTCATCATTCAAGCGCTCAACAAGTTGCATGTAACCGCTCTCAAACTCGTCGGTTTTTACATATTCACGTAGCTTTTTATATCGTTCATTGTTCGCATCCCAACGAGTGAGTTTGCGAGTACGTACATAGTCTTCATAGTCTATTAGCAACTCGCCCAAACTAGATTTAGCCACATTGGTGAGGTTAATCTCAATCTTGCGAGATGTCATTGAAGCCAAACTCCCCTCAGCGATGTTCTGCTTTCCTGAGCGCGATGCTTGAACCATCTGATCTACTGTGCGGTCACGAGCTGACAAGTAGTGGCTGGCAAAGTGATAGCTTATGTCATATATGATCTCTGTGAGTTTGTAAACCTGCAATTTGCGGTAACCGCCACCACGCTTCAAAAAGCCCATAAAACGATGTGTTAATTATAAATTAATACTGTAGTAACAATAAAAGACTTGTCGGACTTTTTTCAGACCATGTCTGACTATTGTTTGACTCTCTTTTACAGTGCAAAGATAATAATCATTTTTTAATGCAATGATAAATTTCAAAAAAAAGTGCCCGCCATTGCTGGCGAGCACCTTAATTATTTGTAAGGGTATAATCCCTAATCTTTAATCAGCGCGAAGCGCTTTACTTGCGAAGCATCTTAGTTGCAGTGCGAGTGCCGTCGGTGTACTCGGTAACCACGATATTCACACCCTGGAATGGAGTGTCGCTTACCATACCGGCAACATTCAAATACTTCACGCTCTTAACCACGCCATTGCCCATGTCAACTGTGCTAATTGCCGTTGGAGGATTGTTTTCATTTCCACCAGTTAGGTTGGTTGGATAGACTGTGAACTCGTCTGCACGGTTGGCTTTTGGACCGTAGGCATTTTTGCTGGAACGGTTAACTATAGCCTCGAACTGATAAACTTTCTTGTCTGTAAGAGATTCACTTAGGTCAAGATAAGGGTTCTCGTTGTATGCGAGATTAACACTAACATTGCCTTCAAAGCCGCTATTGGAAGGCACAGTGAAACAATTGTTTTCTGCATCCCACATAGCGTAAGTGATAATGCAAGCCTCTTGGACCTTTGGATTCATAAAGAAGTAGTTCTGTCCGTTGTTACCAGTATAACCTCCGTCACCTGCAGCAATGCTTCCAAAGATGTTCAAGTTGTCAAGAACGAAGTTTGAAGTGCAATATACGTTTTTGGGATAAGAAGCGCCTGCAGTAGTTGTTAGAGTCTTGGTAGAAACCGCCAACATGTAGTTGTTATCGTCAACGAGTTCACCAGTGATGGCCTTCTCATTGATGTAACTATTAACATAGCCTTTGATAACGTTTGCCTCTGTAGTTGTAAGATCTGTAAACTTGAGGGCTACCCAGTTGCTCTGGTCCCAATCACGTTTGTTCTGTGCCTGTGTGTCATTATACAAGTAGTCAATCTGATCTCCTTCATGGATTGAGGTTGAGAAGATAGACTTGTTGCCTTGGTCTTTACACCATAGGAACGAGCCTTCAGTATTCTCTGCATATGCAACAGCAATAAGCTGGTCGGTAATAGTGTAAGACTTGTTTTTCTCACCATTCTCGCAAAGGTTGGCAAGAGTAGCCTCGGTGGGAGGCACAGTAGCACCTTCGCGGTAATAGAGGTAAACTCTTTTGTATCCTGATGCGCCAACATTGCTATTGGCATAATGACCAAACACACCAGCAGCACCATTATCGCCATCCTGATATAGAATCTGACGACCACCTGGAGTTATAAAAGCATAATTTGCTGCGTTAATATTGATAAGTACTTCATCAGAATACCCACTGAGTCCATAACCATGAGTTTGCTCTTGGATTCCTGTTCCAGTATTCTGAAGGAAGATGTTCAGTCCATTATCTTGAGTAAGGTTCCAATATTTTCTGTCTGGGTTTTCTACGCCATCTACCAATTTTATTACATTTACTGTGCTATTCTCTGTAAGAGCTACAGTAGTATGGTCGTCTCCGATGAATACGAAGTCTTGTGATGCGGTTGCTTTTTTAGCATCACCGTCAATGGCACCCATAGCCCAATTATAATCTTCGGTAACAATGATATATTCATAACCTGCTACAAGCGGAAGCGGGTTGCTATCATAAGTTACTAAATGGAATTCATCTGTACCAACTTGTTTCTCAGCAAATGTTGCAGTTACTGTCACATTAGCAGCAGGCATAGTGAACGACTTGGTAGCCTTGATATCATGGTCAGTGCCATCGTTGTAAACGAGAGTTGCAAGCTCATAGCCAGATGCAGGAGTTACTGTTATTGTTACAGTCTCACCTGCGGTTGCGGGATTTGGACTTGCAGTAATTGAGCCATTATCCGCAGTATTACATGTGATGTTGTAAAGTTCAGCAACCTTAAAGTTCTTGATTTCCCAAGTGCCGGCACGACTGGTTGTCGAGGTGTATTTGAAAGCAATCTGAATAGTTTTGTTTACATAAGATGTCATATCTTTGTTGAATTCAACAAAATTATAATTGTTGCCATCAGGATAAGTTACACCGTCTAATGGAGTCCAATCTGTCCACTCATTATTGCTGAGCTCTCTAATCATCACCTTAACATCATCAGCCATGTATGATTGACCATCGGTCGTGAAGAAATTACCTGCATGTGAGAATGAAAGCTTGGGATTGGTAGCAGCAGTCAGGTCAATGTAAGGAGAATACAACCAGCTCTCTGATGCTGTTGCTGCGCCATTGAAGTATGCTGAAGCTCTTGCACAACTAGAATTGTAAATTGTCCAGATTGTGCTGTTATCAGCAAAGAACTTACCAAAGCCTGCGCTGAAAGCTTCGGTGTAATCAGGTGTCTCAGTATCAAACTCATGGATTGTGTAAGCTGCATTCTCTGTAACAGCAAGATTGCCTATCCAAGCCTTGCCATATACAGTTTGATTGCTTGTAAGCGGTACCTCATCCAAATTGTAGGAAGAACCGTCAGTGCAAACCTTGACGCTAACTTCGCCTTGTGCGCCACTGTCATTATCCTTAATGTCATTAATAAGAGTGGTAAGGGTGCTGGTAGCGTTAATGGTGGTTCCTGACAGAACCTCTCCAGCAGGATAGTTGAATGATAATTCTGGAGTAACTTTCGTAATAACAGCCTGCTTTCTAGATCCGTTTACGGTGATTTTATAAACACCTGGATAGATGCGGAAGTTGCTGCTGCCACCAAGATTATAGGTGCCACCATTTTCTCCTACCCAACAATCCCCACTAGCATCAGCCATTAGGTTATTTTCATCTGCACGAAGGAAGAAGTAGTCAATCTGTTGGTTATTGTTGTTTACTGCTCCTGTGAAATATGCGTTGATTGTATATTCATCTTTGTCTTCATCGAATGTGAACGCTGGACCGCTGCTGTTAGTAATCCAAGCAGACTCTGGGCGACCATTGAAGCGACCCGCCATGCGAAGGGTAGGATGATAATAATCTGTAAAGTTAGCAGTAATAGTCACTTCGCTTGCTGGCATTGTGAATGAGAATACAATGCCCGAATTGTCACTTGATACCTTGGTTAATGTTATTGCAGTGTTATTATCATCTACTGCAGAAACATGAGATTCCAGAATTTTATAATTATTATTAGTACCAGCCTTGAACTGAACAGTCTCGCCAGCTGGAGCTGTTACGGTGTAATGGTTGCCAGAAATACCATTAGGTGTTGAACAGTTGCTTGACCAGTCGCCGATCCAACCACCAGCTTCGTTATTATCCTCTCCATTAGTTTTGATAGTACGCTTGATTTCAAATCCGGTTTCGGCAACAACATCAAGCATTACCTCGTCGAGGAAGAAGCGATTCTTTGAAGCGGTAAATGTGAATGTGACACCGTCACGAGTGCCTTCACTATTTGCCACAAATGTTGCTGAATACTCATTCCATTGCCCATTTGTCATATTTGAAGTTGACAAACCTGTAAGAGTGCCTCCTGTTGCAGTTACACTCATGCTGGCTGTCTCTGATGCCCATGGAGCAGCTTTGAAAGTCAAGACGTATGTCTTTCCAGGTGTAATGCCTGTAATAGATGGGGTTGTTGTATTTCCTGGTTTTGAAGATGTGCCAAGTTTAATTGCATTATTGGCACCATAAATGCCTTGTGTAGAAGTAAACGCACCAAAACCACTGACATATTTTGGAGAATTACCATTTCCGTCACCAGATGCGTTTATTCCAAAATTGGTGTTCTCACCATTACTTCCAGTAAACGGCTCATAGAAAACATAGGTGGGCAGAGCCTCGAAAGTGACGTTAACATTAACATTGCTTGCGGGCATTGTGAATGTGGCGGAGTTACCACTGATTGTTACCGTGGGAGCTGTTACACCATTCTCGGTTGGGGCTACAATAAAAGAACCAAGTTTATATCCTTCAGCTGGAGTTGTTGTAACAGTTACATTGTCGCCTGAATAAGCTGACGTTGGTTTGTCACTAGGTAAAGAACCATTTTCACCAACAGTATAATTAATGGTGTAGGGTGTTTTCTCAGTGAACGTTCCACTAACAGTAACGTTATATTCAGGCATGATGAACTTGTTATCACTGCTAACAGTTACAGTAGTTGTTTCATCACCAGTTTTGTAAACGTTCCAGCTGTCAAACTCATAGCCAGCAGCAGGAGTTGCTGAAATGCTTACGGTTGAGCCCTCAGCTGCACTTGCTGGGCCACTGAAAGAACCACCATCTACTTCGTCATAAGTGATGTCGTGAGACGGGGTTTGTGTGCCACCCTCGGTATCCCAGGTAATCTCAATTTCTTCAATATACACTGCACCACTATTGGATCTAATTCCAATATAAGCATAAGAATCACTTACATCAAGTGCTAAAGATTCACCGTAAACTATAGAACCAAGTTTTGTGCCTTGTGTCGATGTGGAATATAAATCTGATGGTGAATCATAGGCAGTGTTTTTGCCATAGATGTCTATAGATTTATTACTGTTATCTTGACCTGAGCCACTATACCAAGTTATAGCGATTCTTTTAATTGTACCTATTGTCGTAGTTGACACAATACCAGAGTTGCTATTTTTTGTACGCAATTGGATAAACTCACCATAATTATTTGATGCGCTTTGTCCGCAATAAGTGACTCCATTATCGAAAGAATATGACCAATCAGTATAATTTGATCCAGTTACACCAATCTCTGAGTTGGTTAATCTTTCAGTAACGTTTGTTGCCCATCCTACTCCAATAGAGAGTGTGAGCAAAGTTAGAAATGTTAGTAATTTTTTCATACGCATGAAATGTTTAGTAGTTAGTAAATATAGTTTATAAAATTCTTTAAATTAGTCTTTAAGTTCTTTTAAAAAGAACATTACAGCCTTTTTTAGGTCTTGTAAATTGTTCTTTATCACATCAAACACGATTCCTGCATCGATGTTGAAATATCCATGAGCGATATGATTTCTCATTCCGGTGATAGCATTCCAAGGTATTTCTGGCCTTAACACAAGAAGCTGTTCTTGCGTGATTTTGTCAATTCTACCAACGGTTTCTCCAATTGCTTCAATCATCATGCAGCTGGCAGCCAATTTTTGTAAGCCATTGCTTGATTCATAATAATCGTCCTCGCTATTAATGCCGTCGTTCCACTCCACAAGCTGGTCAATGGCATCATTGATTTGTGTGAATAGCATGAGCACTTGCTCTCTTATGTCATTAGAAAATGAGAGTTCCATCTTTTTCAATTTCTTTAAGTAGGAATGGGTTGATGTGCTTGTGCATTCTAACTAAATCAACCGAACAATTTAGCAGTTTTTCGAGGAATGCTTTGAGTTGAACTATTGCAGTGACTTTGGGTTCCATATCTACACAAAGATCAACGTCGCTGTTCTCGGTATTCTCACCTCGTGCCACAGATCCAAACATAGTCATAGAGCGCAGACCATAATTGTTGCGCATCTCATCGGTATGCTGCTGAAGTAAAACTATGTAATCGTCTTTGACCATGTTAGTTTTTTGTCTTTGTGTCTTTAAAAAACGACGCACAATATGGTGAAGTGCTCTGTTTTTGCTTTTTAGAGCACTCTAACATATTGTGCTTGTGGTTATTAGTTTGCATTTTATTACCTAAATATATTACCACAGTGCAAAGGTATAAATAATTTTTGTAATACCTATTATAAAAATGTGGAGTATTTTTGTGGGTGATGTTCAAAAAATGTTAATGGGGAATTATGTCTCACAAAAGGCAGAATTTTATCAACGAAACGCCTTGTGGCCTCATTATGTTGCGTTAGATGCTCTAATGGGCGCACTCCGTGCTTAAAATTGGTTGAAAATTAAAAAAAAATTGCATGATGCGGATATGAAATTTTCAAAATAATTTTAATTAAATTTTGAGCGCAGCGACCCTTTGCGTTGATGGGTAGATAAAAAATGCTTGGCACGTTGCCGCGCCAAGCATTTTAGGATTGTGCATTATGCATTATGAATTAGGCATTGATAAAGCATTACTTGAAGAGAACTTTGCTCACTGTGCACTTGCCGTTGTCATATTCCCTGACAACGATGTTCACGCCCTGAGTTGGGGTAGCGAGCTCGATGCCCTGGAGGTTGTAGTAGCGCACTGCAATTAATCCGTTGTTGATGTCCACAACACCAGTAGGGATGTTGCTTGAGGGCTCTTCGAGTGCGTGGGCAAGATAGTTCTGGAAGTCGTAGTCATAGTCCAAGAGGCCGATGCCGTCGGTAGAAGGATTCTGCCAGGGCTCCTTGAGGGTGATGGCAGCGCGAACTTGATAGAACGTGCCGTCATCGAGCTTGACGCCATCAAGCCATTCGGTAGTGAGCGAGAGGCTCTGGCCCTGGATGGCATTGCTTGGAGCGTAAGCACGCAGGGCTCCGTCATTATCGTTCCAGTAACCCTTTACATCGACAACCTGGTTCTCTTTTAGTACGAACTCTTCGCTGAGGTTTACTGTCTCGATTTCATAGTCCACTGGTGCCTCACCAATCTCGGGCACTACAGTTGTGGAGAGGGTGAGGAAAGGATTGAGCTCAATGTCGCTGAGCGTACCCTTGAGGGTTCCACCCTTGATGGCATTTTGAGTCATGAAACTTTCGATGATAACACCCTCGGCCTCACTTCCAGGTTCGAAGACTACCTTAATCCAGTTATCGTTGCCGTCGGTGAGGAATGCGAAGTCCTTCTCCATTGGTGCCGCTGCCACTGCGAGGTCATCGGCAATTTTATATTCGGTGTTGTTAACTCCGCTCTCAAGTACATCAGCAAGAGGAGTGGTATTCTCTACGAACGTGCCAATCTTCTCGGCGTTAATCACAATGACATTCATCTTTCTGCCATTGTCATGGGCGATTACCTGCATATTATATACACCATTCTCCTCAAGGAACTCATTCAGTGGGACATCGCCCTGGAAGAAAGCCTGGTCATTATTCAGGCTTACCTCGCCATCGAGAGGAATTTCCCACTCGTTGGGGCCAGTCTGGTTGGCCATCGTGAGCTTGTCGTCGCGATATATCGCATACTTGAGATTGGCATACTCTTGAGCCTTGGGTCGAACTAGGAAGTAGTCGCTGTGCATTGTGTCGAAGTTGGCAACGAGGAAGTTGTTAGGAGTGTAGTTAGTCTCCCCTTCGACAAGTGGGTTGATGGTAAACTCAATTTGAGTATTGAAAGATTCAATGAGCCTACCTCTAATTGTATTGCCAAGCAGACCCACATTCTCAATATTCATCTCAAAGTCTTGAGGTAGCGAGATCTCTACCCAGTTGCTCTGGTCAAAGGTCCAGCCTTGCATTATCTCGGGCACTGGTAGGTTATTGAAGTTCTCGGAGAGATTCACTGCGTCGCCATCGGCATCCTTGGCGAAGATGCGGATGTCGTCTTTGCGAGTGAGGGCGATAACAGTGTTGATATCGTTGGCAATGATATACTCCTTATCGGGCTGCCCCATCATGGATAATTGTGCCAGAGTCATGATGTTGTCGTGAGCCATGCCAACCAAGCCCTCGCTGGTGTAGTAGCCGCCGTTGACGAACTCGAATGCTCTGGTTTGGTTGTCACCCTTGTTGCTGAAGATGACGTCGCTGGGCTCGTCGCCATAGCCGTTGTAGGTCCAGCGGTAAACGAGGTTGCCGCTTGGCGCGGTGCCGGCGACTTCGATGAGCGCCTCGCCTGGCCAGCCGTGCTCACCAAAGGTCTTGGTGCCGCTGTAAACCCAAGCATAGGGCGAGCCAAAGTCGCTGTTCTCGAAGAAGCAGTAGAAGCCGTTGAGGCCTGCGGTGTTGGCGCAAGTGGGGATAACGGTCTCCTCGGGAGTCACTTCGCCCTCCTCAGGTTTCTCAACATCGGGTAGATATTGAGCATACTGGTCGGTGAGGTTCTCGCCAGTTGACCAGTTGTCGTTTGTCTTGGGGAACTTCATGAACACGTCGCTATCGATGCCAGTTACTGTTAATCGTTGAGAATCATTTGTGCTATCAAATAATATTGCATTTATGTTCTCCTTGTCCATGAATGTGCAGTAGAACCAGCTCTGTCCACCCATGTCGGTGGTTGGGAATGCGCTCTCTGCCCAAGATCCACCCCAGTTCCAAAAGATTTGGCTGTCATTAATGTAAGGATAGAGCTTAATGATATTAGACCAATCGGCGTTGCCGTTGTCGTACATGAATACGGTAATGGCCTTCACGTCGGTAGTGTGCTTGCTGTCGGCGGTAACATCGATGTAGCCAGGTTGGAATCCATCGTTGCCGAAGTGTGCGCCTGGATAGTAGTAGAAGTAGTAGTCATGACCGTTTTCCACATAGTTGATGGTAGCGCACTTGTCTTTGTCGCCAGAGAGCATGAAGAAGAAGCCTGCGGGCACTTCGTCGAAGTGCTTCTTGTACCAAGTCTGGCCACAGTTGGGTTGGGTGTCGCCGAGTTTGTCTCCTCCGTTCTCGAAGGTGTCGGTAACAGGCTCTTCATTGGCGTTCCAAGCATAGATGTGAGGAGCGTCGCTGGTGGTCATGTTCTTGACATAGATGTTCACGCCCTCGCCATGACCATCCTCCACAAAGTAGCTGCGAGCCTGCTGCTTGATTACCTGGCCGTCCATCACGATGCCAGCGCGCAGGTAGTGTGTACCGTTGGTGTTGAACGACACTGTGCCACCGCTCGCAATGGTTGGGCTGTTCACAGTGGGTGCGGTGCCGTCGGTAGTATAGACGATGGTGGCTGCGCTATAAGAAGAAGTGATCTTAGCCGAAATGCCGCCCTTGTAGCTGCCGGTGGGTTTGTCGATAGCCAGGTCGGGGTTCTCCATCATTGGCATGTAGGTGCCAGTCACGTCGTTGGGCTGACCCTCCTGCACGGTGTAGAACACATCGCTGGTGATGCCGGTGATATCGGGGGTTTGGCTGCCTTCCCAGTTGATAATCAGGCTAACTGGATACTCGGGCTTGTCCATCTGAACGTGCCACCAGTTAATGCCGCCCACCTGAACCTGCTCAAATGCTAAATAGCCGCGCCAAGCGCCGAACGGCTCATACTTGTTGCCGTTGTTGTCATAGTAATAAACATAGAGATAGGGAGCGTTGTCATCCTTCACATAGAAGTTGATCTTGTTGCTCTCGGTGGCAGTCTTCACATACTGGCGGGTAACTACCGATGAAGTGGGCACGTCGTAATCAACCAGCACGCCCACCTTGAGGGTGGTGTTGTCGGTGAAGGTGAGGTCGGTGCTCTCTTTGATGGTTGGGCTATAGTTGTTGGGCATAGTGCCATCGGTGGTATAAACCAGTGTGCATTCCTCGGTCGATGGCTTCACGTTAACGGTGATAGAGCCGGCAAAGGTAGTGTTGTTCTTGTCGATAACGGGATAACCGTTGATGAGGTTCTTCTTCTTGTTATACTCAATCTGGTTGTAGAGGCTGCTGGTGATGCTGTAGCGAGCCACACGGTAGCCATTCTCATCGGGGTCGCTCTGCCAAACGGTGGTGAAGCCCTCAGGAGGAACGCTGTCGCGAGCAGCTGCGTCGCCAAGCTGGAAGCACACCTGGCCGTTGGCGCCGGTAACAACCCACTGGATGCCGTTGTCGCCCACGAGCTCGGCAGCCGAGCGCTCACTCTCGTTGGTGATGCCGGCGGTGCGGCGTGCCTTGATGAGCGTGCAAAGGGTCTCGTGCCACTCTGGGTGCATGAAGTGAGGATAGAACAAGCATGGGGTGCCAGGCATTGCCAAGATAAAGGCGTTGGCCTCTACGATGTTCTTCTCAATACGGTGCTGATAGGACTTACCGTTGCTCCAGTTGTAGTTAGAGCCGTCGGTTGGCAGGTCCTTGAAGGTGTCGTGGTTGTCGAGGAAGGTCACGGCATAGCGCTTGAGCACGGGATCGCTGATAAGACCAGAGTTATTTAGGTAGCGGTAGTTGCCGTAGTTGAACGCCTCGCGTATGTCGCTCTGCAATGGGAAGTCGAAAGCAGCGCTTTGGTAAGTACCCTCCATGTAGGTCTTGTGAATCCAGCTGGAGATGTCGCCTTTAGATCCCCAATACTCGCCCACGCTAAAGGTGGGACGCAGGGTGGTGTTGTACTCGGCAAAATGCTTCTCCTCGAAGCCCATGGCGTAGTCGTAGCGGTAGCCCACATAGCCGAGGTCATTCTTCAGGAAGTCGAGGAATTTGAGGACTTTAAGTCGTGTGGCGGGGCTGTGGTGGTCGATGTCACGAGCCCATTCGCCTTTGCCACCGCAGTCGGGATTACCAGTACCGCGTCCGCTTTCGTCGTCGGAGCAAACATCATCGCTTGACCATTCAATCATCTCTCCTTCAGGGCAGAAAGTGCCTTGGTACCATTCAGTCGGGAACTCAATGGAGTACTTGTCGCCCGCCCAAGTGCCTAGACCGCCGCGGTGGTTAGCCACCACGTCTTCAATGGCTCCCGTACCCTCCGATTTGTAAATTGAAATTAGGTCTCGGAGTTCTTGTTCGGTACCGAAATAGGAGATGGGAGTCCAGGTGCGGCCCTCGCTGTCGGTGTAGGTCCAAGGAGTTCCATCAGGTTTGAGGGAAAGACCATGGTGGAAGTAGAACACTGGCACAAAGCCCATACAGTCGGGGTTGGTGATGACATTGTTGTCATTATATCCCCAGTCATATCCATTACGCCAAGGACGCTCGCCGTGACGGCCACTATTGTCTTCGCTTTCGTAGTAAACCATAGTGGAGTCGGCAACAGTAGAGCCGCTCTGAGGCAGCCACAGCAGGTCGATGTAAGGAGTGATTTCGTCCTTGTGAGCAATAAGGCTTGTCCATGTAGTTACAGGAACTTGCCACTCTTCACCACTGGTCCATCCAGCGCCATACATGGTTGCCCATGTGTAGCCAGGCTGGTGAGTTGCAGTAGCTTCGTTTGTGACATGATTTGCCCACGGTCCCCAAGGGCTACAGTCGGGGGTCTCTTTGTAACTGTCCCAGAAGAAACCCTGCAGCATCACTCCGCCATAGTTGGCTGGCCATCCTTGGGCAAGGGTGGTCAACGGCAAGAGCAACGCCATTGCTAAAATAATGTAGATTTTCCTCATAATTAGTTTGTTTTTAATAGGTTGGTTTATTTAAATTTTATTGTATTAACGAAATGTTATAATTAGCACCCAAAATTAATAAAATTATTTTTTAAAGTAATAAGAATATTATATTATCAAAGATTAAATTTTACGCAATCGTTTGCGTTATGAGCCGCTTTGCTGGTTGTGTCGCTTCGCTGCGCTCGCTGGTTGTGTCGCTTCGCTGCGCTCGCTGGTTGTGTCGCTCGCTGTGCTCGCTGGTTGTGTCGCTTCGCTGCGCTCGCTGGTTGTGTCGCTTCGCTGCGCTCGCTGGTTGTGTCGCTTCGCTGCGCTCGCTGGTTTTGAGTGGGTGTTGTTGGTGTAGTGCGCCGCATTGCGGTGTTCGTTAAGCTTTCATTCACAATATTTCCCACGTTTTGCAGTTATAATTACATGATGCGACGATTTTTTATGATAATGATGGCTGTGGTGGCGATGACAGGAATGGCTGCCACGGTTGAGAATGAGTTTTTCACTATTTCTACCCCCGACGACAGTTGGTTCCTTGCTAACGATGACGCGCTGCGCCCGTACGGCGCTCGAGTGGATGTGACCCGCCTCGACGCTAAGGGCGCTACACTCGAGCTGGCACGCATCGACTACATAGAAGGGGCATTTGACCCTACTCTTTACCTGCAGAAACAGGTGGTGGGGAAGAAAGACCTTTTCTGCCACTCGGCGACCGATTTTACCGATGTCTATCCATCAACTATGGCGGGATTTGAGGCACAAGGCGTGGGGTTTAAGAAGACCTCAAATAACTATACCTATGAGTGTGAGGCATTGGCGTTTAACGCTGGTTACGGCACATTCCTTGTGATAACAGCGCACCGTGCCGGTGAACCATCTCTCATTGGGCGCATAGTAGGGTCTATGAAATGCAAGACCGATGTGACTCCGCTCTATACCACGCCACTGATGGTACAGGCTGCCAAGAAGGTGGTGGCGAAGCATCACCTGCCCATTGGTAATAACGAGCATCTGAGCGGCGTGGAGTTGGCTCCCGACTCTGCAACGCTAACCTTAAAGGTTACAGTGCCTTACATTACTAAAGAGAGTGTGAATGTGCCTGCCTTTGTGATGGCTAAGCGTGACGCTTGGTTCCGCCAGGCTCCCGAGGCGCTGAAGTTCAATCTCTTGCTCGCGGCAGCAACGCGTGAGCACAAACAGTTGCGTTACCTTTATGTTGATACTAAGGGCAATGAGATTGGCACTCTGCTCATTTATCCTGAAGAATATGAGCAGGTGGAACAGCTTGAGGCAGAGCGCATAGCCAGTGAGGAGGCAGCGAGACTGGCTAAAGAGGAAGCCGAGCGAGCAGCAAAAGAAGCGGCAGAACTTGCCGCTAAGGAGGCAGCAAATCGTGAAGCAGAGGAGGCTGCGCGAATTGAAGCCTCTAAACCTATTATCTATGAGGTGAAACGCGGCGACAGCCTCAACAAAATCGCCAAGCAATATGGCGTGTCAATACAAGACATCAAAAATGCCAATCCGTCTTTAAAAAACGATAAGATTCAGTTGGGACAGGAGCTCGTGATTCCACGGAATTAGGGTTTAGATTAGACGCAAGCTGGTTTTGACGCTCGCGCAGGCTCGCTGGTTCCCTCATCGAACGCCGTGCTTACGGCGCAATGCCCAACAACGCCCGGATCCTTTTTCTCTCTACTCTTCACTCTTCCCTTTTTACCTGTTACCGAGCAGGATGTCGTAAATTCTTGTCACATCGGCAGCTGTTATCTCTCCGTCTTCGTTCACGTCGGCAAGGGTCGCCAAATCGTTGTTGAGATCTACATTGCCGAGTAGTATGCCGTAGAGCAGGGTTATGTCGGCTGCTGTCACTTCGCCATCGAGGTTTACGTCGCCCGCCACTTTTTCGGGTTCTCCCCATTGGTCGGCCAGCCAGTTGTGCTTGTTATGGAAATAGCTCTTAAAGGTGTCGCGGTCGTTGAGGATATCGGGGTTGCCATATTGCGGCCATCGAGCAGCGTCACTCATTGCCGCCTGGTAAATCTGGTCGGTGAAACTATCGATAAAATCATCCATTTCAGCGTAATGCAGCAACTCAAAACGGTTCCAATGCCTCTTTACAACTTCTTGGAAATGAGGAAACATGGCAATCTCGCCAATCCACGTTTGCGTGAACGCCGGGTGGTCGTAGATAAAGCGGTTTGTTCCTCGGTGGAAGGCGTTTCCAAAGTCCCAAACAGGCCCAAACATAATCTTCGTGCTGTCGCCGTTCTCTTTGTGCCAGAAGCAGCTGCCGTGGAACGACTCGGTGTCGTCGAGCAACTCTTGCACCAAATAGAACCTTGCCAATTCATCGACATCGACATATTGCTCCCAACCGTTGTTGGTCTTGTCGTTAACATAGATGGCGGCATTTGTGGTGTTGATGAGGCCAGTGAGGTAGGTGCGCTGCTCGTTACTGAGGTGCTCAGGCGATTTGTAGGTTGACCAGATGTTCTTGCCGTTGCCTTCCACGGTGCGTATCTGCTCCTCTTCCTGATAGTTGTCGATTTCCACTAGCCACCCGCCAGTGATGCTGAAGCGGTTGGTTTCGTAATCGGCTTGTTCGGTGATGTTCACACGGTCGGGCTCCACACGAATCGTCTCAGTAAGAAAGTATAACCCTATGTATTCGCCGTTTAGCACTACCTCTATAGGTTGTTGTGAAGGGGTCCACTCCATTCCTAAGCGTCGGCTGATTTCAAATCCTATAGTGTTTCGCAAGAACCCAAGATTATCGTCGGCATGTGCCATCAGCGCCCAGTGCCTGTTGCGCTTCATGCCCAAAAGCGGCATCTTGTTGTCAAGTTTCAGGCGGTAGGGCTTCTTGTCAAAAGCTGTCCAAGTGTAATTGCCTCGCCCGCGAATCTGCATCAATTCAGGCGCATCTTCCGAGCCCACATTTTCAAAGCCCTCAATGCCCATGTTATCAACATAATACTCGGCATAGACATAGTCCTCCTTTGAGGTGATGGGCACAGCGTCGTCGGTGTTGATAAACATCACCGGCAAGGTGCCCGAGTAGGCTGTGGCTTCGCCAGGTTTCTTCCACGTTCCTGATGCCCAGTTGTTGCCGCTGGTTGGCGTGAACACCCACCCCACAGGAATGGCGAGCTCGCAGGTGGTGGTGCGCATCTCGCCAAGGGCGCTTATGCGGTCTTTGATATCAGGGAAGGTCTCGTTGTAAAGTCCATCGGCGAGCGAAGTCTCAGCAAAGCAGTAGCGGTACATTCCTGTCACTGTCTCGGGGATGGTGATGCTCCAGATGTTGTCGCCTTCGTTGGTCATCGTCATCACATAACTCTCAGGATTGGAATAACTGCCGAAAACGAATTTTACTATCGAGTACTTGGTTAGCGAGTTGTCGAAGTAGAACGTGCCTTTGGGAATATTTAGCGCCTGGGCGGTGAATGCGCTCAGTATCAGTAGCAAAACGGATATTAGTGTGTTTTTCTTGGTCATTTTTATAGCAAACAAGTAACAAGCTGACGAGGCAATTGCAATCAAAATATATTGAGGTTGAATAGAGTTATTGCGTTGCGGTCGGTGGCGGCTTCCACTTCTTCATCGCTCATACCAAGATGTTGGGCGATGAAGTGGCACACGTGAGGCACAAATGCGCTCTCGTTGCGCTTGCCGCGGTGGGGCACAGGAGCGAGGTAGGGCGAGTCGGTCTCGAGCAGCAGTCGGTTGAGTCCCACTACTGGCAGGATGTCCTTGACGTTGCTCTTCTTGAAGGTGACAATGCCATTCACGCCAAAGTAGAAATCGCCGCGGCGGCGCACTTTTTCCACCTCCTCTGGTGTGCCAGTGAAGCTATGGAACACACCTTGCGGCAATGATTCGCCAAAATTGTCCAACACGTTCAATATATCGTCAATGGCGTCGCGGCAGTGCATGATAAACGGAATGCCAAGTTCCTTGCACCAGTGCAGCTGTGCGTCAAGTGCTTCCATCTGCTGCTCACGCCATGTCTTGTCCCAATATAGGTCAATGCCTATCTCCCCAATAGCCACTGGGTTATGCTCATCAAGCAGGGGGCGGATAGCGGCAAGTTGTTGCTCAAATCCCTCATCCACGTCCTCGGGATGCAGCCCGAGCGCAATAGATATATAACCTGGATAAGCATCGTGCGTCGCCATCACGTATTGCACGCTTTCCAAGTTTTCGTTGGGCAAAATAATATGTTGCACGCCAGCTTCCCGTGCTCGCGCTATAACTTGGTCACGGTCATCATTGAATTCTCGGCTATATATGTGGCTGTGAGAATCAATCATATATTAGTGTAAAGTATTAAGTGAAAGGCACAAAAGCTTCACTCCTCTCTTCCTTCTCAACTCTCTCCTCTCAACTATTATCGGTCTCGGTTGACGAGATTCTCGATTACAGCCTCAAATTGCTTGTAGGCATCATATTTCATCTTGGTCTCGTGGAGCAGGTCGAGAGCTTGATGCGAGTATTTGATAATGGCATTGCGTGCCAAGTCTTTAAGACCCAGACTCTCGTAGAGGGCAGTCACAGCTTTGATTTTATCCTGCTTTGGAGCATATTTGTCGGTGAGCCAGTAGTTTAGTTCTTTGGCTTCGTTGCCGGCTGCGTGGTCAATGGCGTTGATGAGCAGGAAGGTCTTCTTGTTGTTTACGATGTCGCCGCCAATCTCCTTGCCAAAGGTGGCGGGGTCGCCCCACACGTCAAGGTAGTCGTCTTGCAGCTGGAAGGCGAGACCCAGGTTGACTGCCATGTTGTAGATTGACTCAGCGTTCTCTTCATCGGCGCGGGCCACGATTGCGCCAGCCTTACAAGAGCAGCCTGTGAGCACTGAGGTTTTAAGGCGAATCATCATCATATATTCCTCAACGGTCACGTCGTTGCGACTCTCATAGTCCATGTCATATTGCTGGCCCTCATACACTTTAATGGCTGTGTCGTTGAAAAGTTCGAGCAAAGGTTTCACGATATCGGCATCAACGCGTGTCATCGCCTGTGCCGCCATTTGCAGCATGGTGTCGCCACTGAGGATTGCCACGTTCTGGTCCCAGCGTTTGTGAACGGTGGGTTTGCCGCGTCTCATGTCGGCGTTATCCATCACGTCGTCGTGGATAAGGGTGAAGTTGTGGAACAGCTCAATACCCAGAGCGGCATTTATAGCTTTGTTAAGGTCTCCACCCATCGCTTCGCAGGTCATCAAGGTGAGGACTGGTCTTACTCGCTTGCCGCCCAGCCCCATAGTGTAAGCTATTGGCTCATAAAGATGTGCTGGTTGCTTAGGATAGTTTATGTTGTTGATAGCCTTGTTTACAAGGTCGAGGTAATAATTGTAGTTATGCATAGCTATATAATTTTTTGGTTATTTATCTTCTTCTAAATTTTCAAACTCATCCCATTTCGCGCCTTCGGGAAGGTTCTTTGGACGTTCGACAAAAATTTCCTTAGCCAACTCGGGGTCGTTCTTTTCGAGATAATGCTTATAGGCTTTATTGAAACTAACGATTGCTATAGAGTCGTCGGCAAGCTGGAACTCTGCTTCAAGCGCCTTTGCTTCGAGGATGCAGTTCTGCATTGCCAGGGTGTCGTTGTGGTCGGTTTCCACTAGACGTTTAGCCGCTTCGGTGGCCACTTTTATGGCTTTGCCTTTGAGTTTCGACACCTTGGGCTTAGGAGCAGGTTTCTGTTCATTGTTGCAGCCCCCTAACATAAAGGCTGAAAAAATAAGAGTTATTGTTATTAAGAGTTTTACTTTCATGGTGCAAAATTAGTGCAAGTTGAGAGCAGAACAAAATGAAAAACGAAGATTTTTCATTTTTTATGCCGAAACGCCGCCTAATTTATCCAAAATTAGTGCAAACCGAATATAAAACAAAATAAATTCATGTATTTTTATTGTTGAGGTGCAGCCTAATTTATCTAAAAAATAATTGTAAAAAAATCCCACGCAAAACTGCGAGGGATTTTTGTGGGTGTTTTAAAAATAAAGATTAGTCTTCTTTCTCTTCCTTTTCTTCTTTCTCTTTCTTGCAACAGCAGCAGATAGGATCAATCACCATCCATATTACAGCTGCAAGAGCGGCACCAACGAATGGACCTACGATGAATATCCAGAGGTTGCTAAGTGCTGTTCCGCCTTGGAAGATGGCAGGAGCGATAGAGCGTGCTGGGTTCACTGAAGTACCAGTGTAGCGGATGCAAACCAGGTGCACGAGAATCAGCGACAGACCGATGGCGAGGCCAGCGAAGTTGTTGGTAGCGCCGTTAGTCTTGGCGGTTGCACCAAGCACTACAAGTACAAATACGCAAGTGAATACAATCTCGGCGATGAGACCACCGGCAACTTCCACACCTTGTTGCAGGTCGTTGGCGCCAGTGCCTTCGAGACCACTGTTGCTAGTGAGCAAGTACAAAATTGCCGAGCCAATGAAGGCACCGATCACTTGGAAAATAATGTACATGCAAGCGTCTTTAGCGCTGATGCGCTTTGCGATGAGGCATCCCAGTGTGATTGCTGGATTGATGTGGCAACCGCTTATGCCACCAATGGTATAGGCCATAGCTACTACTGCCAGACCAAATGCACATGCTGTGCCAACTACGGCAGGAATGTTGCTTACAGGGTCACAACCAAGGCTCACGGCCACACCGCAGCCCATCAACACGAGCACCATAGTGCCCACCATTTCGGCTAAATACTTTTTCATATAAAAACTGATTTTAAAAAGTTAGGAATATAGTGAATTATTATTGTCGTGTAGTGATGTGATAGCAAGGTTGCCCCCGTTCAAACTTGACGTAGCAGCGGTTGGCGTCGCGTAGCTCTTTCAACGTCTCGCCTAGAGTGTTGATTAGGGCTTTGTGGCTGGCGTCGTTGCCAGTGAAGTCGGGCAGACTATCTATTTTCTCAAAGCAGTTATAAGCGATGTCGAAGGTGGTGCCATACATGTGGCAGCTGTTCTTGACGGCATTGCGGTTTACGCGCCGCAGTTTGCGCACGTCATCGCTGGTGCGAAGCAGTGAAGTGACGATAAACTGGTATTGCGCAAATCCTTGCTCTTGCAGCTTTGTCTGGAAATTGGCGGCAATGGTGTTGAGCAACTCGCTTGCACTGGGCGTGAGGTAGGGTACCGAGTGGGTGAGGCTATCAACCCTGAACGCATGTGACGATTCAATCTTTATCAGCTGTGAGGCAATGCTGTCAACGCCGTCGCGAGTGCTCAGCGGCACAATGCCAAACTGCTGTGCTGCAACAATCTGGGTGTCGTTCACGTCCTTAAAGCGGTATAAGGCTTTAAGGCCTGCACTTCCTCCCCTCACTTTGATGCGTGGGGCAGGATTGCCAGATTTGCGTGAATCGTCTTGACCAAGGGGAATGGCATAGCAGAGAATCACGAGTAGTGCCACCACCATTACAGATAAAATGGCTAAAATTCGTGTGCGTGTTCTCTTTCGGTTTGCCTTTTTCATACCGCAAAATTACAAAAAATGGATAAAATCACATAATTTGTGATGAATTATTTTATGTGTTGGGGTTATTTTTATACTTTTGTGCAGAATTTCATATCTTTTTATCACAATGGACAGTTTAGATTTGACATTGGCAAAGAAATTGCTGAAGATAAACGCGATAATGCTCCAGCCCGACCGGCCTTTTGTGTGGGGTAACGGTTGGAACGCGCCAATCTATAACGACAACAAAATAGTGCTCTCATATCCCGATATGCGACGGTTTGTCAAGGTGGAGCTCTCAAGACTCATACTTGAGCATTTCCCTGATGCCGAGGTAGTGGCGAGTGTGGCGATGGGCTCTATAGCCATGGGCGCTTTGGTTGCTGATACGCTGGGATTGCCATTCGTCTATGTGCGCGACGTGCCCAAGGACCATGGTCTGGAGAACCTTATCGAGGGAAATCTCGAACCAGGCCAGAAGGTTGTGCTTATCGAGGACCTCGTTTCCACTGGTTCAAACGCTATCAAAGCGCTTCACGAGATGCAACTCGCAGGCGGCGACGTGATGGGAATGGTGGCGATGTTCACCTACGATTTCGAGCAGGCCATATCATCATTTAAGGAAGAGGAGTTGAAGCTCATCACCCTTACCAATTATCATGCTATGATAGAAGCAGCCCTTGCGACGCAATATATCAAAGATGAGGATGTCGATACCCTCGAGCTGTGGCACGAGAGCCCTGATAGTTGGACTCCATCAGACACTAAATTGGATTAATTATAAACCCTTATACACAACATCAAATGGAAACCTATAAAAGCGACAAAGTAGTAATTGATCATAATATTGAATTAATTTACAATAAGTTGAGCAACCCATCCATGTTTAAGGAACAAATGGAAAAAAACATGGATCGCATTCCCGATGACGCTCGCGAGCACCTTGATAAAGTGAAATTTGAGGAAGATGGCATCAGCATCGACTCGCCAATGGGAGTCGTAAAACTCAGCGTGAGCGAGAGCGTGGCGCCTAATCTGGTGAAATATGTGGCAGAATCATCGCCAGTGCCATTTGGATTGACAGTAAACCTTGAAGCCATCGACGACGAGCATACCAACGCCATCGCCGAGATTAATATCGAACTCCCAATGATGATTCGTGCCATGGTAGGCGGCAAACTCTCTGAAGGCGCTCAAAAAATGGGCGAAGTTATCGCTAAGCTACCTTACGGAGAGATGTAAGCAATGCTGAATGCAGAATTCAGAATGTGTCTCCTTATCTATTCCTAGCTACTCCTAATCGCTCCTAACTATTCAAGCTGCGCTGCGGCTAGGGTAAAGAGGGAGAGTTTTACGTTGGGGATGGCGGTTTTTAGTGCTGTGGCGCAGGCTAATAGGGTGGAGCCGGTGGTTACTACGTCATCAACGATTAGCAGGTGTTTGTTGTCTAAACCTTTACAGTGTCGCTTGTTGGCGGCATACATTCCCTGAGTGTTCATCATTCGCTCAGCGGCGTCTTTGTTGGTTTGAGTGGAGTGTTCGTGAAGCGCTTTCAGTGCTTTTATAACAGGGATGCCAGTGGCTCGTGAGATGCCTTCGGCAAGATATTGGCTCTGATTATAGCCTCGGCTGGCTAGTTTTGTATAGTGCAGCGGTACGGGAACTACCGCGTCGATATCATCGAAGAAATGGCTAGGCAGCATCTCTCGCGTGGCGCGCTCTGTAAGCCATCGCCCTAGTGTGGGCATATTGCGGTATTTCGTGTCGTGGAGAATAGAGGCGTAGGGGTCGTTCTTGTGGTAGAAGAAATAGCTGGCGCAGCGCTCTATGGGCACTTTGCCTGCCATGAGTTGGTCGAAGGCATTGAACGGAATCTCCTCATAGTGCGTACGTGGTATGTTCATCATGCAGTGGCGGCATAGGAATTTCTCGTCAAGAGCTAGCGGCTTGCCGCATACCGAGCAGTTGCGGGGCATGAACACACTGGCGGCACTGGTGAGGAGGTCTTTAATCTTCATTTCTCAGGGATATTTCTTGTGTTCTCATACTCCCCCCAGCCCCCTCTATCTTAGAGGGGGAGCTTATACGTGTCATGGCACGAAAGATGGCGCTTTGCTCAAAGCCTCGTGAGGATGCGAAGCGCAGCAGCGAGACTTGCATCTGCTCATCGCTTTTGCCGATCAGAGTCTTGGCTTTGGCGATGAGAGCATCTTCGAGAATCGAGGCATATTGCTCTTCGTTAATCTCGGCGAGAGCAGCGTCGATGTATTCCTGCTCTATGTCTTTGCCACGGAGCATAAATGCAATCTTGATGCGTCCCCAGCCATTGAAACGCAGCTTGTCGCGGCAGTAAGCGCGAGCGTAGCGCTCATTGTCAAGGTAACGTTCCTGTTTGAGGCGGGCAATAATGTCATCAGAATCGCTCTCGGTGAGCCCCCAGTCATGAAGTTTCTTGCGCAGGTCTCCCTCGGCCTGCTCGCTGCGCGCGCACAGCGTTGCAAGTCGAAGAAAAGCGTTCTCAGGAGTTATAGGTTTGCGTGGCATTATTACATTAATAGTTTTTTACTATGGTTAGGCATTCCTCTGGTCTGCACCAGATGATGTCGGGGTCACGTTTGAACCATGTAAGCTGTTTCTTGGCATAGACTCGGGTGTTTTTCTTGATGCGCTCGATGGCGGTATGGCGGTCCATTGTGCCGTCGAAGAGGGCAAACATCTCCTTGTAGCCCACGGTGTTTAGCGAGTTGAGGTGTCGCAAGTGATAAACGCTATGAGCCTCGGCTTCGAGTCCTTTTTCTATCATGGCATCGACACGGCAGTTGATGCGGTCGAAGAGTTCATCTCGCTCAATATTGAGGCCAATTTTGATGATATTGAAAGGTCGTGATTTGGCTTGCCCAGTGCGTAGCGAGGAGTAGGGGACACCTGCCTGACGGCACACCTCAATGGCATGAACCACTCGTTTGGGATTGAGCTTATCCACTTGTTTATAATAAATTGGGTCTAAGCGTTGCAACTCCTTGAGCAGCGGCTCGAGGCCTTGCTCTTGCCACTCCTGCTTCACGGCTTGGCGCACCTCGTCGCTGATGTCGGGTATTGGGTCAATGCCCTTGCACACTGCATCGACATACATCATCGAGCCGCCGCACATCACCACATTGTCGCCCTGTTGCCATAGCGAGGGCAGCAGAGCCATCACGTCTGCCTCAAACTGTGATGCGCTGTAGTACTCGTCTAACTCTTTGAACTGCACGAAATGGTGTCGCACAAGAGCCTGCTCCTCTGGGGTAGGTGCTGCGGTGCCAATGGGTATTCCCTTGAACACCTGACGCGAGTCGGCATTGATGATGTTGCAGCCTAGTTGCTGCGCCACCTCGATGGCTGCCGCAGTCTTTCCCACTCCAGTGGGGCCTGTTATGACGATTAAGGTGAGCACGGTGGTTTTTGTTATTCTTGTTGCGGTTTTGTTGCAGTATGTTGCGATGGCATCTCAACAAACGGAACTATTATTTAATGAAGCGATTTACAAAGGATTTCACTCGCTGGGTGTATTCTTCGGGGTGGTCGGTGTAGGCTCGGGCGTGCCCGGTATCGTGGGCGATATATTTCTCTTTATAGCCCGTGGTCTTGGCATTGTAGAGTTGGTCGAGCATGGCATAGGGGACAAATGTGTCGGCATCACCATGGATGAAGAGCATGGGCAAGGTGGATTTTTTGAGTTGCTCCACTGCCGTTGCTTCGCCAAAGGTCCATCCGTAACGCATTTTGCACAAAGTGCTGGTGAGGTTCATAAGTGGGAACGACGGCAGTCCAAATTGGTTTTTAAGCTCATTGTTGAATTCGTCCCACACGCTAGTATATCCGCAGTCTTCGACAAAGCATTTGACGAAGGTTGGGCACTGCTCACCGCTAATGCACATCGTAGTGAAGCCTCCCATCGAGATTCCGTGAATTACCATCTGTGAGGTGCCAGTAGAGTCTTTGAACAAATCGTTGGCAACCTGCAGCCACCGCATCATGTCGTGGCGGTCGAGCCAGCCCATGTCGATGTGGTTGCCGTCGCTGTTGCCGTGACCATAAAAGTGCGGCAGCAACACGTTGAACCCCATCTCGTGGTTATAAATGTAGGCTATGTGCAGCATCGATTCGGCTCGGTCGTTGTAGCCATGAAGCAGCACCGCCACATGATTTGTGGCACTGTCTCCCCTGAGATATAGGGCAGTAAGTTTGCCTCTGTCATCAATTACAATGCTTGTGTCACGCAGTGCGTGGCGTTGCTCCAGCGAATCGACCCACACCTTTAGGTTTGCCGGCTCACGCTTATAGAACCTCTCCATCGCTTCCTGATGGCTGCGTCGTTGTGACTCAAGAGCGAAGTTGAGCATATAGAAACTTGACGCCACTAGAGTCACTATCGCCAAAATTGCTGTGACGATAAGGCTCCAAATCAATATTCTCTTGATAAGTTTTCTTCTCATTGATTGCAAAGTTACATCATTTTTTGAAAAAAATGCTGAAACCACCTCATATTGTGGAGAAAAATCGCTATTTTTGCGCTATGAAAAACATTGTTATACTGATTTCCGCTATGTTGCTCGCTCTGGCACCAGCAGCGGCCAAGGGACTGAAGGGCAAAGTGATATATGTGAATCCTGGACATGGAGGATGGACTGTAAACGATCGTCCCCATGCAACAGTGAACTATGAGGCTATGGACACCATGAGTTTCTTTGAGTCTAAAACCTGCTTGTGGAAGGCTTTGGAGCTGCGTGACCGCCTCAAGGCAGCAGGTGCAAAAGTGATAATGTCGCGAACTCGCAATGGTTTTGTGGCAGAAAACGACACTAATGCTACTGTCAATGACCGTTTTGAGACCCTCGCCGACGAGAACGGGGAGCAGCAACTCATTACACTCCAGAAGATTGCGTGTCAGGTGGATTCTATCAATCCCGACTACTTCATCGCCCTACACAGCAATGCCACTGGTGGTGGAGATGGTAAGACGGTAAATTATCTGCTTTATATGTATCGTGGTGAAACTGGCAACGACTATGCTAAGGGCAGCATCGAAAGGGCGCAAGTGGCGTTTCCCTACGTCTATGACAACCCCTTGACAGTGTGGACTGTGGAAGAAACTGAACGTTATGTAGCTGGCGACCTCACATGGATGGGTGGCACACCTCCAGGCACCCCCAATGTGCTAGGTTACACAGGTTGGCTTGCAGTGCTTAAGCATCGCGTGCCAAGTTTCCTTGTAGAAGGCTCATTCCATAGTTATCAACCCGAGCGTCAGCGACTTATGAATCGTGACTACTGCCGTATGGAAGGCATTAGGCATTTCAGGGGTATCAACGCATGGTTTGGCGGCAAACCCGAGAAGCATGGCTATATAGCTGGTACAGTCAAAAGCGCTGACGAGAAGGTGGAACATCCTCGTTACAACTACAAGGAGGACAGTGATGACCAATGGTTACCGCTCAATGGTGGCCAGGTTTATCTGCTCAACTCTCGTTATGAGCGAGTTGGCCGCTATGATATTGACAACGAGTGGAATGGTTTCTTTGGTTTTTTCTACCTTAAGCCTGGCAAATATACGCTAATATATGATGTGCCTGGTTACGAGACCGTTACCGAAGAGGTGGTGGTGAAAAAAGACCAGACAACTTACTGTAAGCCCCGTCTACACCGCAGCCCTCGGTGAGATAGAATATACCGAGATATAAGATAAACAAGACGAGCAAATAGATTCAACACTATTTGCTCGTCAATTTCTACTGTTTAACCCGTAGTGGGTTTAAGAATTAATTCTTCAAGTAAGAACGATACTCTTGCTTAACCTTTGGCAGTTTGTTTTGGAGGTTAGCGATGCGTGTGGCGTCGCTGGGGTGAGTGCTCATGAACTCGGCTTTGGTGTTGTTGCTGCTTGCGCTCATCTTCGACCAGAATGTGAGAGCGCAGTCGGGGTTGTAGCCTGCCATAGTCATCAGCACCAGACCGATATCGTCGGCCTCAATCTCATGCTTGCGCGAGAAGGGGAGCATGACACCATAGTTTGCTCCAAGACCAAATACTTGGTTTGCAAGGTCTTTGGTGTTTTGGCTAGCATTTTGGGTGATTGCGCCAAGGATAGCACCACCATATTCAAGAGCTTTCTGCTGGCTCAGTCGCTCATTGCTGTGCTTTGCTACAGCGTGAGCCACCTCGTGTCCAAGCACTACGGCGAGTTCGTCATCACTTGCGATAATGTTCATTATGCCTTCATATACAACGATTTTGCCGCCAGGCATACAGAATGCGTTGAGTTGGCTGTCGCGAACGAGGTTGAACTCCCAGGCGAAGTTCTTTACTTGATCGCTCATGCCGTGAGAGTTGAGGTAGGACTCAGTGGCTGCGGCAATCTTACGGCCCACGCGAGTAACCTGATCACACTTCACTGTTTGTGTTGACTTAGGCGCTTTGCTGATGTACTCTTTATAGGAGGCAAGGCTCGATTGCAGTACTTCGCTGTCGGACACCAGATTCAACTGATTGCGCCCAGAAATGGGCACTTTGTTGCAGCCGCTGAGGAGCACTGCAACCATCGCTGTAAGTAAAAAGATCTTTTTCATAGATGTAAGAGTTATTAGTTGTTAGTATTAAGTTGTTAGATTTCTATTATTTGTTGCGATGGCATCGCAACAAACGGAACTTTTATTCTTGTTTTCTAGTTAATGCGTTATCACTCGCTTGGTTGGTGGTAGGGTTGCGTTGCGCTCGTCGATGGCTTCGCCCACGGCAGTCGCAAGTTTCATAAATGACGCTCCCGAAACGGAGTTCTCAAGGATAACAGGCACACCATCGTCTCCGCCCTTGCAGATGGTTGCTACAAGAGGAATTTGACCTAATAGTTTGACATTGAGCTTCTCGGCTAGATTCTTTCCTCCATCGCGCCCAAAGATGTAGTATTTCTCATCGGGATGTGCGGCAGGTGTGAACCACGACATATTCTCGACGATGCCAAGTACGGGAACGTTAACATGTTCGCCCAGGAACATCGACACCCCCTTACGTGCGTCGGCGAGAGCCACCTCTTGTGGTGTTGTGACAACTATCGCACCAGTAATGGCAAGTGTCTGGACAAGAGTCAGGTGGATGTCGCTGGTTCCTGGAGGCATGTCGATAATGAAGTAGTCAAGTTCGCCCCAGTTGGCCTCGGTAATAAGCTGCTTGAGTGCGTTGCTTGCCATCGCTCCGCGCCATAGCACTGCCTGGTCTTTACTAATGACAAAACCAATGGACAGCACCTTCACGCCATATTTCTCGGCAGGCACGATGAGTTTCTTTCCATCAATCTCTTCCATGTAGAGTTGTTCGTCCTCGATTCCCAGCATTTTGGGAATTGAAGGCCCGAAGATGTCGGCGTCGAGCAGCCCCACACGGTAACCCTGCTGTGCCAGAGCCACGGCGAGGTTGCATGCCACGGTTGATTTGCCCACTCCACCTTTACCGCTCGACACGCCAATGATGTTCTTTACGCCAGGCAGCGGCTCATCGGCTTTAGGTTTTGCCTCGAAGTCGGGAGTCTTGACGGCGATGTTGCCCTTAATCTCCACTTCGGGGCTGATATACGTGTTGATAGCCACCTCACAGGCTTTCACTATCGACTTGATGAACGGGTCGGTCTTTTTGGGGAAGATGAGCGAGAACGAGACACTGTTTCCATTGATGCGTATGTCGTCCTCCACCATGCCCATGGTCACAATATCCTTGCCTGTGCCAGGATAACGCACCGTGCGCAGGGCATCAAGTATCAGTGATGGATAAAGGTCTGTCATGTATTATGTTTATTGTTCTTGTTTGTTGTCAAATATCTGTGGCATTTGGATTTCACCGCGTCCATAGCTGCGGTAGGTGTCGTGCTCGATGTCGATGTCGGGTTCTTGCAGATCACCATCTTGCGGCAAGTGGAAACAGATGTACTTGATGGTAAGACCGCGCTGGAGCCATTGCTGCTCGTAGTGGGTCTTAATTTCGAGAATTTCATCTGCAAGACCGCTGGCATAGAGGTTGGCGGTGTCAACTTCGGTGGCGAGGTTGTTGAGAGAGGTAAGCTCGTGAGTGTAGGTGTAGAGGAACGGACTGTCGGTCTTTAAGTGGACAAGCCCATCGGGCACCAAAATCTTGCGGTAGTTGTTCAGAAACCTTGTGCCGGTGAGGCGTTTGTTGGCGTTCTTCATCTGTGGGTCGGGGAAGGTTATCCAAATCTCAGAAACCTCGCCAGGCTCGAAAAAGTGGTCAATGAATTCAATGCTAGTGCGCAGGAACGCCACATTCTTGATGCCTTCATTTTCCACCATTTTTGCGCCGGTCCACATCCGTGCCCCCTTGATGTCAACGCCAATGTAGTTCTTGTCGGGGAACTTCTTTCCAAGCCCCACGGCATATTCGCCCTTGCCGCATCCTAGTTCGAGAACGATGGGATTGGTGTTGTGGAAATACTGCTCGTTCCACTTGCCTCGCATGGGGAAAGGTGCCTCTTGAAGTTTGGCAAAGGGATATTGGAAGACGCATGAAAACGTCTCCATATCGGCAAATTTCTTGAGTTTGTTCTTTCCCATAAATAAAAGTACTAAGGACGGGTAAAAAGTACAAAGTGACGACTTTGTACTTAGCTTTATGCTATTACTTTCGAAGGAGTTTGAACGAGCGTTGGGTACCGCCTTCAAGTATCACGTTCACGATGTAGAACTTTCCGTTGAAATTGGCGGTATTGAGCTGTGCACGTTCGCTGGCTGGTGTTGCTGCGCCTAGCAGTACGCCGTTAATGTCGAATATCGAAACTTTGGCGATTACAGCGTTGGCGTTCACTATAAGCATAGTTCCTTCGAAATGTGCCTTAACTTGAAGGTCGCTGTTGGCAAACTTCTCATCGATGCTGGTGGGTGGAGAGTCGTGCTGGATTAAAAACTCCTTCCACTGCTCGGCGGCCTCGTAGTCCTCGGTAACTGAGGTGTCGGTAATCAGAGGAATTGATGGCTGGTCAACTCCTGCCCACACGCTGTCGCCAAGAGCTGGAACAGAGAGTGGGTGTGCGGTAACCTGTTGGAGGCTTTTCTGTCCTGCCATGGCCATCGTGCCCACATATTCCACACTCTCTGGGAAGGTGAACTCCCTAATCTGGTCCCAGTTATAGAAGGCATAGTCGCCAATGCTGGTGACGCCGTCTTTAACAGGTTGCTCCATATCGATGGCATTGTTGCCTGCGAGCAAATAGTTGCTGATGCTTGTGATTCCTGCGGGAAGTTCAATCTGCTCCATGTCGAGGTTGTAGTAGAATGCGCCATCGCCAAGTGACTCTAATGACTGGGGAAGAGTGACGTTTTGAAGTGGGGTATTGGCAAACGCCCACATGCCAATGGTGGTGAGGTTATTGCACTTGTCGAGAGCAATATTGTCCACTCCCGAAGCGGCAAACGCTGCCTCAGATATTGTGGCAAGATTTGTGCTTTCGTTGAGTTTTGGCGATCTTAATGCTGTGCATCCGCTGAAAGCGCCAGGTCCTATGGCTGTGACGTTGTCGCCTAATGTCACACTCGCGAGTTTCTTGCAGTCTTGGAAAGCGTCCTTGCCTACGGTGAACGAGTTTGTGGGGTTGATAGTCACAACTTTAAGCTCGTTGCAACGTGAAAAGGCACCTTCGCCCAGTTCTTGCAATCCTGCTGGTAGAGTTACCGATTTCAGCTTATTGCACGACGAGAAAGCGTAGGGCTCTATTACCTCAAGTGTGCTTGGCAATGTCAGATATTCGAGTTGTTCGCAACCAGCAAAAGCCGCCTTGTCAATCTTAGTGAGTCCCTCGGGCAATGTGACACTACGCAGTTTATTGCCCATTAGTGATGTTGGGGGTATCGCATTACTATCGTAGTTGGTTATTGACATGAATACTGGTGACTTAGCGTCGTTGTATGCAACCACTTCGGCGTTGCTGAGATTAAGCATCGACAAGTTTTTTAGTTTGTCGGCGATGAACTTGAAATCGCGCGCATCTATAGTGCCGGTAATGGTTAGTGAAGTGATAGACGTGTCGTCAACTAGGGTTGACAAACTGCCTGCTGTGCAATTGACCTGCACCGCCCACATCGATATGTAAGCGACGCAAGCGATTAATAATGTGAGAATGCGTTTCATTATCGTAGTTTTAGTTTTTACTTTTGGTTTCAACTTGCAAAAGTAATAATAAAACTTCAGAAAAACAAATTTGTTTGGAGTTTAGGGGATAGGGGTAAAAGTTTAGGTTAATACTTAGCACCTATTTTACAATCACCTTCTTCCCGCCCACTAGGTAGATGCCTGCTGGGAGGCCGTTTGTGGCTTGTGAGGGCAGGACGTTTTGACGCAGGAGTTGTCCTTGCGTGTTATAGACGTTGACTGGGATATCGTTGTCGTCGGCGGTGATGTTCTCAATAGCCGAATTGCCTATGATGTTTATGTCCAGGTTATTGTTGTAATATACATTCTCTTGGTAGTCGGCGAAGTAGATGCGTCGCAGTGTAATCTGTTCATTATTGCTGATGTTCTGTGTGCTGGATACGTTGAGGGTCACGAGCAGACCGTTATATCCCTCAATGTCGTCGCTGGCGGGTGAGAAGCACAGGAGACGGTAGAGGTTATCCTCAACTTTTCCGACATAAACCTCATGCCCAAGGCACCGACTGGAGAGTGTTGCCCCTTCGATGGTGATGTGGCTTGGAGTAGTAATGTCGAACTGGAAAGCGGTGTAGTTGATGGTGTTGTTTAGAGAAATTTCGATATTGGCTTTGCGGGTGGCTGTCATGGCTCCGAGTGCCTCGATATCGTCCTCAAACCAAAGGTTGCTGGGATAATCAGCTGGTTTCACGCCATTGATTATGTTGTAGATAGCCACTATGTCGGCAATGTCGGTGCGACCATTGCTTGCGACATCTGTGCGGTTGAGGTTGATGCCCTCGGTGATGCCTTCGATGAGGTAACGCCTTAAGCAGGTTGCATCGATAGTATTGACGAAGCCGTCGCTGTTTACGTCACCGCGTAGCTGAGCCACATCGACGAGGAAATCCTGCCACTGTGATGCTGCACGGTAGTCGTTAAGGCTCTCCTCTTTCACGTGGAGCATCACTTGGCTCTGGTTAATGCCCGCCCACACATTATCGCCAAGCTCGGGCACCTTGAGCGGTTCACTGGTAATTTCCCGGAGTTCTGTTATTCCTGACATGGCGTGAGTGCCAATGTAATAAACCCTTTGTGGTACAGTTATCTTAGGGTGTTGCGACTGGTTGAAGATGGCAAAGTCGCCAATATGCCCCATGTTCTGCGTCATAAATGGTGTGCCCTTGATATGGTCACAACCGGCAAGCATATAGTCGGGAAGGTAACTCAGGTTTTTGGGCAACTCAAGAGTGGTGAGTGTCTTGGTGTAGAACAATGTGCCCTCGTCTAGGCTCTTTACATAGGTCGGGAGGATGAAATTCTTGAGTTTTGTTTTTGCCAGTGCCCAAGCGCCTAGGTGCTTGAGATGAGGAGTGTATTCCAGGTCGAGTTCTTCGATTCCCGAGCGGTAAAACGTCATGTCGCCAATATCCTCGAGGTTTGATCCTGGCAATATATTGATTTTCTTTAGCGATATGCAGTTGTTGAAAGTGCCGTTGCCTAGAGCGGTGACGGTATTTCCAATAGTCACATTGTTGAGTGCTCTACAGTCGGCAAATGCCTCATCGCCAATCTCTATGTCGCCGTTGGGATTTATGACGAGCGTGGTGAGACTGGAGCAGTGTGCAAATGCTTTGCTGCCCAGGTGGTTGATGTTGTTGGCGATGGTGAGTTGTTTCAGCGATAAGCACGAGTTGAACGCGTCGTCGCCAATGGTCTTTAGCGATGCGGGGAATGTGATTTCGGTAAGGCGAGGACATCCAGCAAAGGCACCATAGTCGATAGCCGTGAGATTGGTGGGCAGTATCACGGTTTCTAGTCTCACTATTCCAGCTAAGGCGCAGTAAGGCAGGGTGTTGGCGGCATAGCGGTATTCGCCTGGAAGAAGGCCGTCGCTCAGAGTGCTGTTGTAGGCGACAATAGTGGCGTTAGAGAGGTCAAGAATTCTAAGGTAGTGCAACTCGTCGGCAATGAATAAGAAGTCGCGAGCGTCGAGGGTGCCGTTCACCGTGAGCGAGTGAGTGTCGTGGTAGGTGACCACCGTCGATAGCTTGCCAGCAGTGCTGGTAACCGTAGCTGCCTGTAGATGCAGCACGGTTGCCAACAGCAATGCTAAAAGATAGAACCTCTTGAACATAGTTTTGTCGCTTCGCTGGTTCTTAGTTTTTCTAGATGCTCTAGATTATCTAGATTTGCAAGACTTTCTTAACGCATCTAGTAACTAAACCCTTATCACTTAACTATGACCTTCTTGCCTCCCACGATGTAGATACCGCTTGGGAGTCCAGTTGTTGCTTCGTTGCGTTCAACATTCTGGCGAATGAGTTGGCCATTCATATTGTAAACATTAACTGGCCCGTTGTCGTTATTGTCGATATTGATATCTTTCACTCCCGTAGTGGTTCCAACCTCCACGTCAACGTCGCCAATCTCATGCACGAGCTCGGTAGGCTCTACAGCGATGATGTTGCCAATGGTGATTGTCTCGTTGCCTGTGAAGTTCTCATCGGCTTTCATTGTGATGTTGAATAGAGTTCCCTTGTTGCCGTTTGTGGTAGTCGCGCTATGTAAGATGATTCTCCACTTGCCAGGCTCGATTTCATTGAATCCCATAGCCATGTTGCTTGCACGGCTTGTGGAGTTCACATTGTCAATAGTCAATCCCTGAGGCATGGTGATGTCAAGTTGCATAGCCGCGAACTGTGCGTTGTTGCGCAGTTCAACATCCATAGTGTAAGTCTTGCCAGCTTCAATGACAAATCCATCGGCGATGAGCATGTCGTTGCTATCAAATGTCTTCTTATTGCGGCCAGGCACATTCTCGTTTCCAAGCAGAATGTTATATATGGTGGTGATGTCTGAAGCGGTGATGCTACCGTCTCCGTTCACGTCGGCAGTCTCCATATATTGAGTGGAATTGCCCAGTAGGATGTTATAAATTGCGGTGATGTCGGCCGAAGTGACATATCCGTCTTGGTTCACGTCGCCAAATATGCCCTGAGGCTCATCGTCGGACCAGATAAGGAAGCGGCCCCACTGGTCGGCAGTGCTGTAAGCCTCATAACTGTCTTGAGGCACCTTCAGAGGAATAGTAGCTTGCTTAACGCCTAGCCACACATTCTCACCGAGCTGAGGCACATCTACAGCATCGCTGGCGAACTCCTGCAGGTCAATCACTCCTGCCATTGCCAGGTCACCGATGTAGGAAGTGGTATTTGGCAGAGTGAGTGCAGTGATGGGGGTGTTATAGAAGGCATACTTGCCGATATATGTCACTTTTGTGCCGTCGGTGATGTTATTGGTCACAGCAGTGCCGGCAAGCAGAAGGTCGGCGATGGAGTCGTTTGTTGCTTTGGGAACATAGGATGTGAGGTCGGTGGCATAATAGAATGCTCCCTTACCAACACTTGCTGTGCTTGCGGGCATTGTGGCGCTCACCTGCTTTGACTGTGCGAAAGCCCATTCATCGAGATTAGTGAGGGTGTTGGCTTGCTCAAAGTTGAAGTCTGTCAGTCCCGAAGCCAGAAAAGCTTCTTTGCCTATGTGTCTGATGTTATTCTCGCCTGAGAAGTTAAAGTGAAACAGACGAGTAGTACCCTTAAAGGCACGGTCACCAACAGAAATGACATTAGGGCCAAGAGTGACATAATTTACTGTCTTGTCAAATTCGAAAGCGCTCTCTGGAATTGCTAACTCGGCAGATGGATTGATAGTGACGCGAGTAAGATTAGTCAAGTTTGAAAACACGCCTTTACCTAGCACTTTAATGCTTGCAGGAAGATTAATTTTATTGAGCTTAGAGCCCGAGAAAGCATAGGCGGCTATAGAGTCCAACCCTTCGGGGAAAGTGAAGTTTACCAACTGGTCGCAGCCGGCGAAAGCAGCCATACCGATGGCTCGGATTCCAACAGGAAGTGTGACCTCTGTAATTTTCTTGCCAAAAAATGCCATAGCGGGGATGCAGTTCTCTGGGTAATCCACCTCGTTGTTAAACAGCGGTTTGGTGTGGTTGCTGTAACTCACGATGGAGGCCCCCGACAGGTCTATAGCGGTTAGTGCGTCGAGATCGGTATAGATGAACCTGAAGTCGCGTGCGTCCATCTGTCCCGTCACCGTGAGTGAGGTGATGTTGGTATCGTCGATCAGGTTAGCGAGGTTACCTGGAGTGCATTCCACTTCAAGTGCCCAACTTGCTGTGGCACTGATTATTAATGCTAATGAGAGCAATATTTTCTTCATATGATTTGTGTTTTTTCTTTGTTCACATCAGGGCATAGTTTGCCTTATAAAACTAAACGTATCGCATAGGCGGTTTATTATATTTAAGGTATATTTTTTCAGTTCATAGTTAGTAGTTCATAATTTTGATGCTTTGCTTATTTTGATTGTTATTGAGAAATTAAATGACATTTTGCTTTTTTGGCACAGTTTTTGAACAATAATGAAAGTAGGAAATATAACTAGATGAAGCTATGTTCTCGATATTGTTTTGGTTTATATTGGGCTTTGTGCTTACCTTTATAGTGGGAGGAGTGGTAGTGCTTTTGATAGCTGGTATCGGCTGGCTCTTGTTGAAGCTGCTGGAATGGTTCTTCTTCGACTATCTCAACATTTGAGCACACAATAATAAATGAAACAATAGCTGCAGCTCCGATGTTTCACTCTAGTCTCTAAGTATGAATAACTTCAATCGTTATAACTTGGGGAAATCTTGCTTGATAATAAGTGAGAATTTCTCGGCACCTAAGTCGGAGAGATGATCGGGGTCACGAAAATCACGGCCAGTGAAACGTGGGTCACATAAGTAATCTTTGTAGATCGCATTATATTTGCGTGTGAATTGATTTATAACATCATACATGACTGTGAGTTGTTTTGAGCTAATCATTTCAACATAATCACTCCACATGGGAGTGGTGATGACAATAATGTTGACATTGTGACTCTTGCACCAGTCACCTATTTTGTTTAGATACTGCATGTTGTAGTCCACGTTCGCCCAGTTTTTGCAGCGGTGAGACTTCTCGGTGGAGATTGCTTTATTATGCATCTCGGTGAAGTCAAAGCGTTCTGGTGCGGTAAATATGCATCCCCAGCCTAGGCTGTCGCAATCGTGAGAACTGCTGTTAGTGAAAAAGCTATTAAAAAGTTTTTGAATCTTTAGAGTGAATCTGGGGAAGTTTGAAATCTCAAAATTGTATTTTGAGAAATTGCCATGTTTGTCGCAGCCGTAATAAATCTTGTAGTATATGGCTCTGAACCACTCCTTGTTCTCCTCAATAGGAGGCTCAAAAATATTGTCCTCATCAACAATGACAATCAGGTTATTGAGATTAGTGAGCCTCGTCTCAAATTTGGTTAGCAAAAAGTAATCGTACTCAGGATTTTGCGAAACATTAGCAATGTTGAAAACACTATCACCGATAGCATCAGGTTTTATAGCATAATAAGTATGTGAGTTACCGATAACGAGCGTTCTGACACTGTTGCCGTTTCTCGTCATCCAGTCGTTTTTCATTGTGTATGAGTTTGGAATGTGACGCACTATGATTTCACAGCATCCAAGCAATATAACAATGATTGCGATAAATATTGCTGAGTATTTTAAAAAACGTTTCATTGCGTGATTCAGAATTGGAAATAAATAAAGATTTGACCTGATTCATGCCACAGTAGTGTGTACATGGCAATTAATACATAAAGCGCCCATCTAACCCATCGTTTGGCAAAAATCTTTCCTGAGAGTTGCAGCGCATGCTGCTTGTAGCGCTGTATCCACTCCACAATCATGAGTCCCAAGCACAATAATAGTGGCCATGTGTCAATAAGGTTGTCAAAGCACAATAATGACCTGTCACACATGTGCCTCATAAAGTCAATGGCCATGGTGATGTTTGGTGCGCGGAACAATATCCACCCCACCGTAACGAGGAAGAATGTGAACACTATCATTGCAAGCTCCTTAGCTGAGGGGAGTTGTCGCTTGTGGCCCACGTTGAGTTCAAACTTGCCTCTTGATGGCAAAAAACGATAGAGCGAGATAAATGTGCCATGAAAGAGTCCCCAAAGTACAAACGACCAGTCTGCTCCGTGCCACAGTCCGCTGATGAAGAACACAACAAAGGTGTTGAATACGGTTCTTAACAAGCCATTCCTACTGCCACCCATGGGGAAATAAACGTAGTCTCTGAACCACGACATCAATGTGATGTGCCACCGACGCCAGAACTCTGGCAGGCTGCGAGAGAGATATGGGATGTTGAAGTTTCTCGACAAATTGATTCCAAACAAGCGGGCGCACCCTATTGCGATGTCGCTATAACCCGAAAAGTCACAATAAATTTGGAATGAGAATAATATACTGCAAATCAGCAAGTTAATGGAGGGGTAATGGGCGTAGTTGCTCCATACGCCATTTACAATTTCGGCACAAGAGTCGGCTATGATAAGTTTTTTGAAGAAACCCCACAGCATTTGACGGCAGCCGTCCACCGCCTTGCCGTAGTCGAATTTGCGCGACTTGACAAACTGCGGCAGCAAGTGTGTGGCTCGCTCAATGGGCCCCGCCACAAGCTGCGGAAAGAAACTGATGAACGCAAAAAAGGCAACAATTTCGCGCTCTGGTGCAATCTTTTTTCGGTAAACATCTATTGAGTAGCTCAATGCCTGGAAAGTGTAGAAACTAATTCCAACAGGAAGGATTATATTTGCGGTAGGCCAGTCAAGTGTCATGCCTAATGTGGCAAACACATCATTAAGGTTGTTGATGAAAAAGTTATAATACTTGAAAACCGCCAGTATTGAGATGTTAAGAACAATGTTGGCGGCGCTTGTGGCCTTCTGCCATTGACGCTTGCCTTCCCATCGCTCAATCAGTAAACCGCTTGCGTAACTGCATAGCGATGTTATGGCGATTAAGATTAAGAACCTCCAGTCCCACCATCCATAGAACACATAACTTGCCGTTACTATGAGAAGATTCTGCTTATTGGTTTTCTTGAACACAAACCAGTAGAGCAAGAATACTATTGGCAAGAAAATAATGAATTCAATAGAATTAAACGACATTGTGAGCGGTTGTTGGTAAGAAGTTGCAAAGTTATAAAAAAGCAGATATTTGAAGGTCGGTGTGCCTATAATTTTCAAGGTTAAATTAGGTTAATTTCAAAAGTGGTTATAATTGTTGAGCAATGCTGTTTTATAAACTTTTACAGCTCAAAATTTGCTCACAATGATGATAAAGGCACTAATTTTGTGGTGTACACCTTTCTTTACGTTTTTCAGCAACTGTGCCGAGTTTTGGCATGGTTGTTGCTGTATTTTGCATCATAATTTCATACTAATCATCTTAAAGCCATGTTCTCGATATTGTTTTGGTTCATATTGGGGTTTGTAGTGACCTTCTTAGTGGGCGGACTGGCGGTGCTTGCAATAGCGGGCATTGGTTGGTTGCTGTTGAAGCTGTTGGAGTGGTTCTTTTTTGACTATCTCAACATTTGATGCGTCATGTTTTATCTTAGGGAGGGGCATGGTAAGGCATAGTTCCCGCTCCTCCTATTGTGGAATGAATAGTTTAGAAAAAAAGTCAGAGAGATTTGCTTTTCTCATAATTATTTTGTATCTTTGTAAAAAGTTGTAATGCTATGAGGATAATTGTTTTGCCCGATGTCCATGGGCGCAGATTTTGGGAAAGTTCACGCGAGCGCATAGATGACTGCGATAAGGTGGTGTTTTTGGGTGACTATTTCGACCCCTACGGTTTTGAGGGAATCAGCGTCATAGATGCGATTATGAATTTCCATGATATATTGTCGTTTGTAAAGGATTATCCCGAAAAGGTGGTAATGCTGCTGGGCAATCACGACTTGCCGTACTTCAGTGAGCAGTACCGTGCGTTGGCGGACTACCACTGCCGTTGGTCGCCAGAGTGGCACAGCGTGATTGCCGACTTGTTTGATGCTAACCGTGAGTTGTTTAAGTTGGCTCACGTTGAAGGTGATGTCTTGTTTACACATGCTGGATGTGTGTCGAGGTGGCTCGAGAGCATACATGTTGAGCCTGCAAGCCTGGGCGAACTCGTGACATCTCTTAATAGCCTATTGTGTGACGAGAAGGGAATGAGGCGTCTCTACATGGTGTCGCGCCATCGTGGCGGATGGGACAAGGCCGGCTCGTGCGTATGGGCTGATGTCGATGAGTTGGTCGGTGATCTAAATGGGCTGCATTTCGACGACTGCCCTGAAGTTAAGCAGGTCTTCGGCCACACCCTGCAAGTGGATTATGACGAAATAGGAAACCTCGTCAGCGGTGAAGCCATTGAAACTCCCGCTTTCAAAATGCTCGACACCCGCTGCGCCTATCTTCTAGATACCGCAACTTTCACAATCACCCCTCTACCTCCAGCCAGAATTGACACTTAAAAGAATCACTTATTTTTTTAAATTATTATTAGAACGAAAAGTGTAATATATTATGAAAAAGTCGAAAATTACCAAGAGCAATGCGATGGATAAGATCATCAAGATGATCTCACGCAATGATCAGATGGAGCGTAACGGAGGCGGCCAGTGGGTTGCCACTCACCGCGTGCACAAATCGAAGAAGCAATACTCCCGCCGTCGCTTTAAGCGAGAGACAAAACAAAATTTGGATAATTAATTCATAATTCAAGAGAAGCATTTGATTCCTTAAAATCCTTTGATTCTTTTATCTCCCTTAATCCATGTGGATATAAAAAACAATCATCGGCGCGCTGTTGCGAGTCGATGATTTGTGATTGTGGTCTCGGGTGGGGCATTGTGCTCACTACGAGATGATGTCTTTAGTTTTCTTCGCTTTGGGGAGCTGCCACTACATTTACGTAGGTGTGGCCAGCACGATGCTGGAACTCTACTGTTCCGTCAACGAGAGCATAGAGGGTGTGGTCCTTGCCCATGCCAACGTTTTCACCTGGGCGGTTAACAGTTCCGCGCTGACGGCGGATGATGTTACCGGCCTTTGCGAATTGCCCACCAAAAAGTTTCACTCCGAGTCGCTTGCTGTGCGACTCACGTCCGTTCTTCGAACTACCTACACCTTTTTTATGTGCCATAATGAAATAGTTTTTAGGGGGTTAAGCAATTACATCTTTAATCACGAGCTCGGTGAAGTACTGACGGTGACCGTTCAAGCGGCGATAGCCTTTGCGGCGTTTCTTCTTGAAGACAATCACGTGCTCTCCCTTAACGAGAGGCTTCTTAACTTCACACACTACTTTTGCGCCTTCAACGGTAGGCGCGCCAACTGTGATGGCACCGTCGGCATCTACGAGGAGGACCTTGCTGAATTCTACTGCATCGCCCTCGTTCTTCTCGTCGCCGAGATAGTGAACAAACAATTTCTTGCCGGCCTCGGCTTTGAACTGCTGTCCCTGAATTTCTACAATTGCGTACATTTAATTAATTGTATTGTAAGGGTTTCCCCTTAGTTAACCCGTGCGGCGGCTCCAATGTAAAATGAAGCACTTAGTCGAGCCTTTCGGAAAATCGGTGCAAAGGTACTACAAAGTTTTGGAATACACAACAGTTGCCGAAAAAATGTTTTGAGATTTTTTCGCGTGAACCGTTTTGACTCACTTTTGTTTAGTGTGTAGAGTTGAACTTTCGGCAGAGCATTTACTGTGTTTTATGTTCTTCGGCGACAACCAAAGTCTGAATTGGAGTGCTACCGTAGTTTACACCATCTTTGAATCTGGCGTAGAATTTATAAATGCCGGGAGGAAGATGACCGTTAGACAAATTTAGATCCCACTCATAGGGGAAACTGGTAACTCTTTTTCTCCATTTCAAATAGCCATTGCAGTCGAAAAGCCTAATCTCTACTTGAGGAGGTGTGTTAAGCTTTGATGAGAAATGGAATGTTGCTACATTCACTGCTGGCTCTTCCTCTACGGTGATTGTCGCTTGTGGCGTGCTGCTCACGTTGAAATGGATTGTGCGAGTAGTCATGTTCCCTGCGATGTCATAGACGGTGTATTGCAGCGTGTGCTCTCCTGGGTCAAGCTCCATAGGCATTTCCACAGTGAGAGTCTTACCGTTGTTGCCCATCGAGGCGTAAGCTTTCACATTGGGAATATTGGTCTTGCCTCCGTCAATTTTGAGGTCCATTGCGTTACCTATAGCTAGGTCTTGGTTGTTGAATGCGACGTCGTCATTGGCAGTGATATATAATGTTGACAAGGGACTTACGGTGTTGCACAATTCAAATTCCTGCTCGTCGTTGAAGTAAATGGCATCAATGGTTGGAGCAGTGTTATCATGCACGGTGTTAGAGTTGGTCGCCGAGTAACTGTTAATGGTGAGATTGTCGAAGCTGCCGTTGACCATATCGCTGCTGTTGTCGCGGTGGGCATACACCGAGATGAGTCCCTTTGCTCCAGGGGTCTGTGTATATCGCGGAATTACTGTTATTCCTGTGAATACACCATTGACTACTCTTCCGTTCACCTGTGTGAGCATCTTGCGTGGGAAGTATATGTCTCGGTTGTTGTAGGTGGTCTCTTTCTTAAGCTGGTCGTAGATGGTGAGAGTGGCATCGCCATTGAATGACTCGTCAACCGTTGAACCGTCTTCGTTCATTACCAAGGCATCCACTGTGATTTTCTGTAGAGCTCCAGAATAAACGTTGCTGGTACCCACTACCTTATTGTTGATTTTGGAGATTTTAAACAATGGCTTGGGATAATAAACCTTCATTGCAGGGTCGCCGAGCAATGAGAACATCATTTTGTTGTAGGCGGTAGCGGTGCCAAAGGACTGCTTGCATAACATATAGGCCTCTCCCAAGGTAGGCATATATCCTTTGGTGCTATAGCAGAATAAGTTGCTTACAAAGGCTCTGTTGAGTGCGTCGTTGCCTGTTGCATAGGCCGATCGTGTTGCGGCGAGCATCGCTATCGCTCCGCCATTGGGATTGTGGAACATTATTTCCATAAGACCTCGCTCGTTGCCGTCATATCGTGCCACGTCGCAACATGCTGTGGTGATGATGGGCAGGTGTGGGTAGCTGGCTTGTTTCGACTCATTGATGGTCCACAGTTTCACTTGCTTGGTGAGTGTTGTGGGATTGGCGTGTCCCACGTAGGTCATGAAGAATTGTCCTGTCTCGAGCTGCGAGTTCATGCTCTTGCGTCCTTCGAGCGAGAATCCAGAGTTGGCGTCTTTAGGAAATTGATTGACATAAACCTTGTTCTTCATCAGTCCTACGTTTAGCTCGTCGGAGATGAGGTTGGCTATTCCTTCGGCCTGACTCTCGTGCATAAAGGTCTCGTCATTAGGCACGCCTGGAAGTGGATATACATAATCGGCTACATAGAGCGCGTTGTTTCTCCATGGTCCATAGTCGGGGTTGTTCACGTAGTTGATGAGCTTATCAACGTCGGTGACTGCTTCCTCGATTGTTGCACTTGGAATACGCCCCACTCTCAGTCGCAGCATATCTCCTGCTGGGTTGCTTCCCGAGTTGTCATCGAGAAAACCGAAGAAGTCATCACTCACGAAGCTGTTGTTCTCGTCGTGGCTGATTTGTGACTCATAGGTAATGATATTGCAAGGGTAATTGTCGAGCAACTGTCGATTATCGTAGCTGCCACCTCCCAACATGAGCAAATATTTGAACTTGTCTTTAGTGTCGCGGTCAAAGAACATCTTGTTCATCAGTCTTATGCCCATTGGGTCGGGTGTGCCGCTTGAGAACTCGTTGAATATTTTCTGCTGGTCTAGCACATGCACCACCATGTTGTCGTTGTCGCGGTGCATCTGTGCCACGCGCTCAGCCTGCTCCATCAATGGCTCGCAGGTGACAATTATCATGTCGGGGATTTCCATTCCGTGGATGTTCTGGTTTTCGACATCCTCATATCCAGCGATTTTCTTAAGTTCCTTGGTAGGGTCAAATGCGATAAATTGTGTGTAGTCTATAGTGTTGAGAGGAGTAAAACCATCTACTTTGTCTTTATGGCTAATGGTGTAGTTCTCAGGCTCAAGGGGATTGTCGATATTCCACATCTGAGTGCTAGATGTTGCGTTGTTGATGACAATGATGTCGGCCGATGACACATTGTTGAATCCCATACGTAGCTGATTGTCTTGTGCACCACTCAGGCTATTGTTGTGATAATAAGTTATCATGCAGTAGTCAAGTCTCGCCAAGCTGTAAGCAGCTGTGAAGGTTAGGCCCACTGTCACTTCTCCATTTTCTGGGATGCTGTTGCCGTTCACGCTTTTCACTTTAACTATTGGCTGTGCTGTGTTGTAGTACACGTACTCTGATGATGCACCGTATATTTTTGACTCTTGTGTAGTTAGTTCAATGCTGTTGCCGTTTACTTTGAGATTGAGGTAAGAGGCGTTTTTGCTTTTGACGGCAGCGCGTGGGTTTACAGTTATTGTAGAGTCGGCACATAGTTTTTGCAGCGTGTAGGGTATTGTGAGGGCGCCATTTTCTATATTCTCGCCCAGGAATTCCTTGCCCGACTGCGACATAGATGTCACTTCTTGCTCGTGGTGGAAATAATCAAGACTTGTGTTTCTGACATTGGAGCCAGTGATACCATAGGTTACTGTCGCTGGCTGTTTTGGTATCTCTTCTCCTTCGGTAAGGAAGTAGTATCCCATTGTTGAGCAGCTGTTCACTTTGCGCGTGAAATATGGGTTGGTCTTGGGTGATGCCATGGCATATTCCACTGGTCCGCAGGCATAGAAGTACATCTTATTGTTAGTCATCTTGCATGGCACTTGCTTTAGGTCGTCAATGGCTTTACCGTCGAGAATCTCACTAAGGGCGTGTCCTCCAGTTCCATATAAAGTCACATTTTGTGGGTTTCGAAATCCCATTTGACGCAGCTCGTTGAAGGTGATTTCATACATTCCGTCTTCTGGGATGATGATTTTTATCCATTTCCCACTAGAGAGTTTAGATGTTTTTGCATAGTTAATAGCGGAAAAAGCCTTAATAGTGCCAGTTCCAGCCAAAGCAAGGGCGATGACGCATAAGATGTTGAATAAAAGACGTTTATTCATGATGTTATACTGGATATGTGTTTTTACTCTTAAATATACATTATTAAATATAACGAAAAGATGAGTAGTTTATTGTCAATAACACATGAGGCTGGCGTTTTGATAGCATTTGATGAAGAAAGCTAAAAAAGCATTTCACGCACAGCACAAGAGCGTGAAATGCTTTTCAGGGAAAATGTCACTTTATCGTGATGTGAGATTAGTCTTCGTTGCTGCGGTATGGGTCGATTACTATCAAGTGTCCTATCTCGGTACCGCCGTAGGTGGTGTCGCCTTTGTAGGTGCCGAAGAACTTATATACTCCAGCCGACAGTCGGTTGCCATTGCTGTCGGTGAGGTTCCATGTATAGGGGAAGTTGGCGGTGGTGGTGCTCCACACAAGGTTACCCACGTTGTCGAGGACCTTGATGGTTACATCGGGAATGGTTGAGAGGGTGCTGCTCACGTTGAAGGTCGCTTCGGTCATAGCTGGTTCCTCATCGACGGTGAGGTCAAGATGCGACTCGTTACCAACGAGGAATGAGATTGTCTCGGTTGCTTTGTTGCCAGCAGCGTCATATACGGTGTATTGCAGCGTGTGTCGTCCTTCCTGTAGATCCATAGGGAATTCTATGGAGAGCGCCTTGCCCTCGTCTTGGAGCGTAGAGAAGTTCTGGACATAAGGATAGGTGGTCTTTCCACCGTCGAGCGTCAGGCTCATGGTGTTGCCCACTGCCATCGCCTGATTGTTGAACGAATGGTCATCGCTGGCGCGGATGTAGAGAGTGCTCCCCGAAGGAATCATGGCTCCGTTGGTGAAGCTCTGCTCATCGTTGAAGTAAATGGCGTCGATTACTGGGGGCATATCGTCGTGTACTGTAAGCGGATTGTTCTCGCTGTAGGAGTTAAGTCTCAGCAGGTCGAAGCTTCCGTTTACCATTTCTTCGCTGTCGTCAAGGTGAGCATACACCTTAACCAAGCCGTAGTTGCCAGTTGAGAGGATATAGCGTGGTATTACGGCTTTGGCTGTAAACACACCATTCACTACTCGGCCGTTGACCCGTGTGAGCAGGTTCTGTGGAAAGTAGATGTCGCGTGTTATGTCTATGCCGTTCACTCTCACGGTTATAGAAGTCTCTTTCTTCTTGTAGTCGTAGATAGAGAGAGTGGCGTCTCCGTTGAAGTTGGTGTTTACTGTGGTTCCGTCAGGATTATATACCATTGCCTCGACAGTCACCTCTTGCATCGCTCCAGAGTTGATAGCCGAAGTTCCCACGTTTGTGCCGTTGATTTTGGTGATTTTGAAGAAAGGCTTGGGATAGTTCACCTTCATGGCAGGGTCGCCCAAGAGGTAGAACGACATCTTGTTATAGTTGGCTTTAGTAGAGCCAAACGACTGCTTACAAAGCATATAGGCTTCGCCCACGGTGGGCATGTAGCCTTTAGTGTTGTAGCAGAACATTGCCCTTACAAAGGCTTGGTTGAGTGCGTCGTTGTCGGTGGCATATACCGAGCGTGCCGAGGTTACGATGGCAATTGCTCCGCCGCCTGGCTTGTGGAACATGATTTCCACTAGACCTCTTTGGTTGCAGTCATATCGTGCAACATCACAACATGCTGTAGTGAGGATTGGCAGGTGTGGATACTCCACATTGTTTGACTGGTCGGCAGTCCATAGTTTCACATCCTTAGTGAGATTGTTCTCGTTTCCGTGTCCCACATAGGTCATGAAGTACTGACCGTCTTTGAGCTTGGAAGTAAGTTCCTTGCGAGCCTCAAATGCATATCCTGAGACGGGGTCGTTGGGGAACTGGCTAATATACACTTTGTTGTTCATCAGTCCTGTAGCGAGTTCGTCAACAATAATGTTGTTGATGCCCTCGGTTTGGAATGCGTGGAGTCCGTTGTCGTAGTCGTCGGCGGTAAGTATCACGTCGTTTCGCCATGAACCGTAGTCAGGGTTGTTAACATAATCAAGTAGTTTATCGACATCGCTCTCGGCTTCTTGAGTTGTGGCGCTAGGAATGCGTCCCACTCCAAGCCTGAGGTAGTCCTTAGCGAGATCTGTTCCCGAGTTGTCGTCGAGGATACCAAAAAAGTCGTCGCACACGTAGCTGTACTCCTCATCGTTGCTGACGGTTGCTTCGTAGGTAAGTATGGTGCACTCGCGCTTAGCGTGCAGCTGTCGGTTATCGTAGTTTCCAGCACCAAACATAAGCAGATGCTTGTATTTGTTCCTGTTACGGTCATAGAACATCTTGCTCATCAGTCGAATACCCATGGCGTCGGGGGTTCCGCTCGAGAACTCGTTGAATATTTTCTGCTGGTCGAGCACATGCACCACCATATTATCGTTATCGCGGTGCATCTGTGCCAAGCGTTCGGCTTGTGGCATCAGCTCTTCGCAGGTAACGATAATCATGTTGGGGTCGGGCAGTCCGTGAATGTTTTGGTTGGCTATTTCGGTGTAGTTGCTAATCGACTTTAGCTCCATGGCTGGGTTGAAGGCAATGTACTGCCCCATATTGGCAGCCACGTTTGGTGCATATCCCGTTACGCCATTGTCATCGGTGCTCAACACGCAGTTGGTGGGGTTGTAGGGATCGTTGATGTCCCACAGCTGGCAGTCTTGAGTTGCATCATCGATGATAATGCGGTCATTCTTTGTCAGTTTTCTGAATCCCATGCGCAACTGGTTGTCGGTAGCGCCTGCCAGCGTATTGTTGTGGAAGTAGGTGATTGTGATATAGTCGAGCCAAGCACTGCTAACTTCTCCACTGCTACTGTTAATATTGACTTTGACGTTGCCATCGGTAGGTACCTGATATCCATCTGTGGGGGTGTAAGCCACATAGGGTGATGCGTAGTTGTAGTAAACAAAACTGTTAGCCGGTGCATAAATCTTGGCTGCGATGTTCTGGAAGTTGAGTGTGCTGTCGTTGAGTTTACCGTAAATGTAAGACGCGGCAGTAACCTTTGCTCCTGCACAAATATTCACCACAACCATTGAGTCGGCGCATAATGTTGGGATAGAGTAGGGCATCTCAATAGCTCCACCTATCATGTCCTCTCCCAGCATCTCTTTTCCTGATTCTCCAGGCGAGACGAGTTCCTGCTCGTGATGCCAGTAATCAAGGCTATGTGCACGTGTCACTGTGGCTGCGTTAGTGCCGTTGTTTGTGGCTGGTTCCAATGGGTCTGAGCCATCGCTGTCGGTGACAAAGTAGTAGCCTTTTGTAGAGTAACTGTTAAATTCCCTGGTGTAATGTGGAGTGCCTGTAGGTGTGGATAGGGTGAACTTCATCGTTCCACATCCGTAGAAGCAGATTTTGTTATCATAGATTTTGATAGGAATCTGCTGAAGATCGTCGATTTGTGAGCCGTCGAGCACTTCACTGATGGGATAACCTCCCAACCCATAGATTCTCACACTTTCAGGATTGTTGAAGCCCATTTGTGCCAGTTCCTCGAATGTGAGCTGATAGATGCCGCTCTCTGGAATCTCGATTTTTACCCATTTGCCACTTGCCAGTTTAGAAGTTCTGGTGTAGCTGGACGATGAGAATGCCTGTGCACTAATAGTTGTGGCCGCAACGATAGTCATCAGGCTCATGATTTTGAATAAAAACTTCTTATGCATAGTAGTTTTGATTTATTGATTTCTTGCTGTAAGCTATATATTGTTCTTTATGTTATTTCACTCTAATGGTGAGTTTCTGGTCTCCGTTGATGGCAGCGTGAAGCGTGTCACCCATCGTGAGTGCAATGTCGTTGCTGCCAAGCTCCACGACTATCATATCGCCCATCTTAAGGGTGAAGTACACGCTCAGCTGCGATATCAGCTGCCTGAAGTCGAGCGAGATGTCGTTGAGGCAACCTTGCGCAGCCCGTTCTCCGTTTCGCTCTACTGTCACCTCACTGCTGTTGATGCATTCGGGGTCATCAATAGTAGTGTAGTCGCCTAATAGCAGAGCTCCGTCAAAGCTGTGTGCCAGTGCCGAGGTAGCCTCGTTGGGCTGTGGCATCACTAACCCTCGTGCCGTCACCTTAATGGCTGGTGCCACAGCGAGACAGTAGCGGTGAGCAAATCGTGGAGCGATGTGCCTGCCCAGTCGGTCGATGTGGAGCACGATGGCTGGTGTACCAGTAAAACTCTGTGCAAAGTGAGGCACAAAAAACGGTTTATTGGTCTTGATTATCGCCGAGTCGGCCATCAAGTAAACCTGATTAGGCAGCTCTCTGCCAATGCCTATTATCTTCACTTTGTGATATTTTTATTGTTGACGTTCGCTTCAATGCTATTATACATCAAGGCGAGGTCTGAATAAATCGATGTGTTTTGCAGAACCACATTCCGCGGCACTTTGATGCGGAACGGAGTGAAGTTCCATATCGCCTTTATGTTGCTGTCAACTAGGACATCGGCAACTTCTTGGGCGCTTGAGAATGGCACAGCAACAATGGCTATCGCCACCCCGCTGCTGCGCTGCCGCGACGGCAACTCAGCAAAGTCGTAGATAGGGATGTCGCTTACCACCGACCCTATAATCTCAGGGTCGATGTCAAATGCCGCCACGATATTCAGGCCAAACTGCATCAGTCCCAGGTCGCGCATCAGGGCGCTTCCCAACGAGCCTGCGCCTATCAAATAGGCGTTGTGGCGGTACTTGAAACCAAGGAACTCTGTCAGAACTTTGGTGAGTGGATGCACTTCATAGCCTATGCGTGTCTTGCCTTTGATGTTGAGGAACGACAGGTCTTTGGCGATTTGCGACGCATCAACGTTTAGACGCTTGGCAATCTGAGTGGAGGAGACATGCTCCTCGTGCTTGAGGTCAAGCATTTTCAGGTATGCCAGATACCACGGCAGCCTCCTGAGTGTAGGCTCCGGAATCATCGCTCTGTCGATATGTCGCTCTCCGTAGTTCATTAATCAAAATAGAGTCGCTTCGTCCTACAATGTGTTTTGCACATTGCCAAGTCCACGACTTGTTATTAGTTTTTATTCTCTTTATATCTAGTTACTTATTACTTACTTTTAACCCGTTATCGCCAGCTTCTTGGTCTTGGTGCTCTCTTGGTGGCCGTCGTTGCTGATAGTGGCCTTGTAGAGATAGATGCCACGTGCAAGACGGCTGCCGCTGTAATCGCTCAGGTCCCAAGTGATGGGGAAGGCGGCGAACATCGAGCTGCGGCCACTCTGGGTGGTGCTCCACACGCACTGTCCCATTAGGTTGAATACCTCAATGGTAATGGTCACTGTTGCCTCGGGACGGTTGTGAGTCACGAGGAAGGTAGTGGAGGTAGATGCTGGGTTGGGGAATGCCTTTATTTCGTCAATTTCGGGCTTGAGGCCGCTCATCACGTTGAAGCTGATGGTTTTCTCGCTTGAGTTGTTAAATACGTCCCACACCTTGAGTTTGAGTGTGTGATGCCCATTGCTTAGGTCTGAGAGGGCGTAGTTGATTGTCCCTGCCGACCCTGTCTCTGCTTCCACTGCGGTGTAATAGCTGCTCACGTCGCTGAAGGTGGTGATGCCGTCGAGCGTTAACGTCATGTTATGGCCAATTCCGGCACTTGAGAAGTTGATTCCGCTCTCGTCGCTCACGCTGGCAATCATCAGTGGCGATTCGTTTACGTTATCACCATCGCTGAAGTTGGTGCTGTTGAGACCCAAATATGAGATTTCGGGGCCTATGGTATCGGCTACCACACTCTCGTCGTAGCCGTAGATGTAGAAGTCGTCGCACGAGCCTGCAGCCTCCAGTTTGTGCTCACTGTCGTAGGCATAGAGGCTCACCAGCGATGGGCGGTAGTTGTCGTAGCTCACTGTCACCTCGCTGGGTATGGTGATATTCATTGAAAACTCGCCATTGTTCACGCGGTTCACGTTTAGGGCTAGTTTGTTCTGTCGCTCGTCGTAGGTGTGCACCTTGTCATTGTCGTCGATAAATGACACCGACTTCTCGCAATCATATAGAGTGCTCTCGATGAGGCCATTGAAGTTGGTCTGCTTCACGCCAGCGAGATTCTCAATGTGGCCGGTTATGGCCATCGTCTGGCGTGCCTCAAAGACAGGCATGTTATTCGGATCCACGTCGTTGCCGTTAATCTGGTCAATCACAGCTTTGAGCTGTGGCATAGCAGGACGCATGGCGGGGTCACCATATAGGTGGTAGCGCAGAGAGTTTTCGCTGCCATCGTTGGTGTTGTTCTTGGCATAGACGAGAAGGTCGCCAAGTCGCATCGCCTGACCGTTGTTGTCGCGCATATACATTTTAGTCGCCGCGGTGATGTTGAGATAGCGGTTGTTTGACATATATACCAGTCGTGGCGGGCAAATCATCGCCACACAGCCACCGTTGGGGTTGAAGAACACGTTCTCACCGCCCGAGGGGTTGGTGCCGTCATGGCGCGAGAATTCGCAGGTAGCGGCAAAGAGGATGGGTTGGTGACTATAGAACAGATTGTTCTCGATATCGCTGGTCACCAGCAGACCGTCGCCTGTCCATCCTGAGGGACCGCCGTGGCCTGAGTAGTTCCACCATAGGGTCCCCTCGGTGAGCGTCTTATACATCTTCTTGCGTGCATCGGGGAATTTGGAGCCCGAGCCGTCGCTCTTTTCCTCAAAGTTGTCGAGGAATACGCGAGTGAAGTTTACGTATTCACCGCCGTTGGCCATTACAGTCTCCACCACGCTCTCTCCGTGCAGCCAGTGCTGGCCGCTGTCTTCATTGTCGGCGACATTGAGCATGGTGTTCTTCCAGTTGCCATAGTCGGCTTGGGTAACATATTTCACAATCTTGTTAACAGCGATGCTGGCATCGGTGACGCTGCGGGCGGGGATGCGTCCCACGGCAATCAGCATGGTGACGTTTGAACTGCCCATCAAAGAGTTGTCTTGCAACTGTCCGAAGTAGTCATCGCTGGTATAGGATTTCATCTCGTTGCAGCTGAAGGGGTTGGTTTTGTCATCATTGTCCACACTCTCCCACACTAGAAGCATAGGGTAGTTGAGGGTCTTGGCTGCATTGGTGATGCGGCGGTTGTCGCAATATCCGTTACCCAGCAGCAGTAAGTAGCCCAACTTGTGGCCCTGATCGTCGGTGCCGCGGTCATAGAAATACTTGCACAGCAGTCGGTAGGCTGCCGCATCGGGGGTGCCGCTTGAAAACTCGTTGAACACCTTGGTGTGGTCAATCACCATCACACGCATGCTGTCTACTTCTTCGTGCATCGTTGCAAGTTGCTGTGCTTGAGGCAGGAATTCGCTTGGAGCCAGAATTATCATGTCGGGGATAGGACTGCCGTGGATGCTTTGATTTTCGATTGTTCCTACAAGAGATGGCGATGGGAATGTGCCATTCTCGTTGAATGCTATCAGGTCGCGGCGCATATTGTTGTTGAGGCTGAAACGTCCTTTGTTGCCTTCTAACACGAGATTCATCTCAACAGGAGATTCTTTCTTGGCGAGGTCCCAAACATGAGTGTTGGAGCTCACACCGCTAATCTCATACTGCGAGGGCTCTATGCTGCGCAGGCCAAACAGCATGCTACTCTTGCCGCTGAGGTCAAGCGCGCGCTGGTAGTTAATGGTGATAAAATCAAGACGAGCTAGAGTTACCGTTCCACCAGGTGTGTAATTGATTGTGTAGGTGAGTTCTTTGGTACCGTTAAGCTCAAATTCTTTCATCGTCGTCAGCGCATTATAGTGATAATGACTGGGGTCCTCCTTGCTGACGGCAGGTATGGTGTGCGTGCCTGCGATATTATTGCCGTTATATTTGAACGACACGCTGCTGCCAGTATTAAGGGTCTTAGTGGCAAAACGCGTGAGCACCTGCACCGTTGAGCCATCAACAAGTCCGTCGAGTGTGAACTTGAAAGATTGTGAGTTGGAACTAGTGAAATCTTCTCCGAGCAGCACTCTTCCAGTCTCTCCAGGGCTTATGAGCTCTTGCTCATGAAGCATGTGCTCAAGGAATGTGTTTACTACGGCACCCTGAGGTGAAGTGCTTGACTGGGCTGGAGTGAGGTCCTGAAACCTGCTGTCGTCAGTAATGAAATAATAGCCTTGGGTGGCGTAGGGGTGCTGGCGCTGCTTGTAAACTTGATAAGCCTCGCTCCAATACCAGGTTAGAGGTCCTTGAGCGTAGAACAAGATGCGGTCACCAGTGCGAAGCACGGGCACCTGAGGCAGGTCGTCGGGGATGGTGCTGCGCAATGTGTCGTTCATGGGAGCTCCACCATATCCAAATACCCTCACTCGGCTTAAGTCGCCGAGACCCCATTTGCTGGCGTCGCTGGCGGTAATTTGGTATATGCCGCTCTCGTTTACCGCCACTTTCACCCATTTGCCGGTAGCCAGCAGCGACGTGTCGGCATAGTGCGACAGGTCAAAGCCATAAGCGCTAGAGCACACCATCAGTAGTAGCAGCACTGCCATGGCGCGGGTACATGATTTCAATATTTTATGATAGTATTTTGTCATCTTGATGTCGTTTTTCCCGTTCACAAAAGGGCACAATATACCCTTATTAAAAAAATAACGCATCCAGCATTAGATTATTGCATTCACTTAACACCTTATTAATAAAAAACAACCAATTAAGGAAGAAAAAGGGAGTGTCTATTCCTTTTTCTTCGTTTTTTAATGTTGCTGGCGTTGCGGCTGTAGTGATAATTTTGTTCGGAAAAAATGCAAGAATACGACAATACAATCACATAAAATACCATCGAAAAACTATGAAAAATACAATGAGAAAACTGAGAATTGTTCCTCGTGGAATGGTTGAGCTGCATAATGGCGAAAGTGCTGTGGCGGGCGAGGCTGCCTCACTGCTGAATATGCGTGAGCGCGAAGAGGCGCTGGAGGTGGTGGGTGACCCGCAAATCCTTTCACAACTGATGCCTGGCGACAAGGTGCTGCTGGTTGATGATGACCGCACCCTTGTGCTGCGAGAGAACAGCATTATGTGGGACGACGTGGTTGTGCTGGAGCCTGTGGGACAGGTTATTGCGGTCCACAAGGTGGGCATGCTACTCGTGGTTGTCACCAGCGAAGGAAACATTGTGATGCGGCGCACTGCCACTGGATATGAGGCTCTTGACCCAATGACTGCCATCCCGCAAATTCACATTGCCGCAGCAGAGCAATCAACGATGACATCGACAATTGGAGCCTACGAATTTGACAGCCCATATTCCACTTGGCAGGCACCGCTTCGAAGTGTCGATATTGATGCCCTTACCAAACTCATGCGCAATGCTGTGGCGACGCTGCAAAGCCAAGCCACGTCGCAGGGACGTTTTACTGGAGTGCTGCTGGCGCGATATGCCGTGCGGCTGTGGGATGATAGCTATCTTTGGATGAGCCAGCCGGTTATGGTGGGACACAACCTTATCAGCAACTCTTATCGCGCTACAGCTACAGTGACATCTAACGGCAGTGCATTCACAGGAATAGAATCCTGCAACTTGAGCATGAACAGCTACCGATTGGGCATAACGATGGCGAGTGGAATTTCTACTGAGTGGCGGCATTTGGTAAAGGCTATTGATGTGCTGGTTTCGCCTGTGTCGAGTCTAATAGACCTGAATGCAGGGCTGGACTATCGCTGCGTGATTACCACTTCGAGTGGCACAAGGCGCTATCTGCTAGAGATGGGACCAAAGCCACGCCAGGCAAGCGCTATGCTGCAGGCGATGCTCAACGGCGACTGGCGCGTGGTGGCATCGACTACTGTGCTCGATGGCAGTGGTTTTAAGGCAGTGAACACCGCTGTGGCTTCGCAGCAGGCAATCTCTGGACTTAGGTGCGATGTGGTGACTTCGCAGTTACTTAACTCGCAAAGAGTGAGCCGAGAGCAGTGTGCCAAAGTCATGGAGAACTGTTCCCAAAAGGCGGTGTCTCAAGTGTCGATGGAACATGATGGCAGGCTTTTCCAATCTCCTGCTGCCTTTTCTGTTTTTAACCCGTGGCGAGTGTTGCCGTGGCTTGACGGTTCGCCCTCGTCCTCTTCGGCTACCGCCACGGTGCAGGTGACTCTAAGTACTAATGAGGGTGATGTTGTGCTCACTAAAACTGGCGTTTGCCCTTGCAGTGCCACAAGTCTGAATCCCATGATTTCGTTTCCCGACGTGCGCGCCACCCACATAGCCATTGCCGTGGGCAATAGGGTGTGGGAGAGTGAATTGTCTCCGCTTGAAGGCACAGGCATGGCGGCATACATTAATCCTGCTTTGCAAAGCAATGTAATGACCACTGGCTCCATTTCCAGTCAAGGCAGCTCATCAGTCAAGATTCCCTGTGAAGGCACTGTGACAGTAAGTGCTGTGGGCAATCCTCTGGTCACACAGTGGCGGGCTGAGGTGAGCGGATGCCGCATTCTTGCGCTTGGTGCCGCTTGCCGGCCAATCTATTCTGGAGGATTTGGGCGTTATCCTATCTATATCTTCACGACTCAAGGAATTATGGCGTTGCCGCAGAGTACTAGCGGCACATGGGGCGAGCCGCGGCTCATTACCGAAGTGGTGCTTGCAGATGGCGCAAAGCCAGTTCCAGGCGGAGACGCATTGTGGTTTGTGTCGCAGCATGGTTTTCTGTGTCGTCTCTCGGGCAGTTCGGTCAAGCGGATGCTTAATGATGTGGCTTCCGAAACGCAATTAGCATGGAATGACCGTGAACGTGAACTTTGGCTGGTATCAAGTGATGGGGGAGTAGTGGTGGTTATGCCGTCAGGGCGCACCTACGGCCGTGATATAGCAATAGGGAATCTCTATTGCGACCCCACCCACGCGATGGCGATAACTGCCGATGGCACTCTCCTTGATCTTTCTCATGAGTTGCAGTCGGTAAAAAATGTTTCGTTTTTGTCCCATCCATTCGAAATAGACCCCACAAGGAGTTTGTCAAGAATCACTTGGAACCTTTTCACCACAATGACGACACCGAGCACTGCCAACGTGACACTTACGCTTCGTGGCGAGCGCGGAGGCAGCTGTCACGGCTACATCATCAGCCAAGTGAGGGCTAATGGCATTGTGGCAGCCCCGCTATCAAGACCAATCATCGCACCACCAACAAGAACTCTTAGACTTCAGGTGGAAGCGGCAATTCGCACAGGAACCATTTTGCTGCCAACCATTCTCACCAACTAAAAAAGACTGGTCCGATACAATGTCGGGCCAGTCTTTTCTTAAGTATTTAGTTTTAGATTTTAATCGTGTTTGGTGTGCGAGAAGTAAATACCGCCACACAGTTCAATAGTTGATACGCCTGTGTTTTTGTCGGTATAAGTGCTCTTGTAACCAATCATGGTAAGTTCATCTTCCAATTCAATATCAGCAGTGGCAAGCCAACCCTTGCGGTTATCGCCGACAGCTCCCCAACCTGGGTAGCAACCATATACATATAAACTGCCTGTGTCATCGTTTAGGTAGAGATTGCCGTATGTTGTGTTTTTAATGTCGGTAATTTGACCCTTGACGCGGTAATATACACTGGGATGTTCAGGATCTGGGTCGTCAGGTTTGGCGAGGAACTCAGCAATTGTGACATCGGTCACTGAGAAGTGCTTCTCATACTGAGCACCCTTCATTTGTGGGCTACCGTTGTGTGAGCTGCGCTTACCAACCAATGTGACGATATCGCCTTCTTTAAGACCTAGAGTCTCGAAGTCGCCCTTGGCACCAATGCCATAGACATAAACCAACTCGTCGGTCCAGTCACGCAGATAGACGTTACCATACTGTTTATTAGCAACTTTCTGGATTACAGCGGTGATGCGATACTGAGTTTCGCCCTCTGGAGCCTCGAGGAACTCGGTGCAGTTAACATCTACGATAGAGCCGATCTGGTAGATAGTGGCAGTGATTACCGACTCCTGAGAGCCGTTGCTGGTCTTAAAGGTAACCTCTGCCGAGCGGGCACCACCAGCGTTAGCATTGGCGTGGAAAGTTACAGTTGGTTTGCTGCCACCAGTGATGCTTGTGATTGAGAGCCAGCTCTTAGCATCTTCGGGAATCTCAACGGTCACGCCGTTGCCCTTGCAAGAGAGGTTAAGGGTAACGTTGCCACCCTCTTTAGGAATAGTGGCATCCTCTGGGTCGTAGCTATCAATCTTGAGCAGTGATTTAACAACCTTGATGACAGTTACGTCAACGAGCTCAGGTGTACCGTTATATACAGTTCTAGGACCTTCTACAGTGATGATGTCGCCAATTTCAATGCCCCAACTCTTGATAGGGTTATTGGCAAGAGTGCCGTTTTTGTCGGCCATACCGTAGATGTAAAGTTCACCAGTCTCATCCTGAATGTAGAGATTGCCGTATTTCTCGTAATTGCCCACAAATTTTGTCACAGCACCAGTCACGCGATATTTCTTGCCTTCGATGCCTTCATTTGCTTCTTTACAAGTAGCCTCTTGAACGGTCGCCAGACCTTGAATGACTTTGATGTGCTGCTGGCGTCCAGCGCAATCAATCACAATTTCGGCATTACGTCCGTCGAGAGCTGCAGGAGCCGAGAAAGTGATTTTGCCTTCTCCGGCACCGCCGTTCATAGGAGTGATAGTAAGCCAATCAGGTTTTGTGCTCTGGTCGATGCTCCAGCTGTCGGTAGTAGAGATGTCGATAGAAGCCTCACCACCATCAAGGTTAATGGGCACGTAAGAGCGAGATACTTGAATTTCGTTGAGCAAGGTCATTGTGTCTTCATCGGAGCAGCTGACCAACACAGCACCTATCAATGCGATAAAAGCGGGAATAAAATATTTAAGTTTCATAGTCGTAAATCTGCTTTAATGAATTAGTTGAAAATATACTTAACACCTATCGACACGCTCCAGCACTGACCAATATTGTGGTTGGGTTTCCAAGTCTCGGTGTTGCCATCGATAGCCTTAATAGTAGAGAATGTAGCATATCCGTCGGCATCAACGCCCTTAGATTCAAGTATGCGTGCGTCAGAGCCAATTGCAGGATTCAAGATTTTGCTTACGCCCCAGCTCGAGTTGAAGAAGTTTAGCACATTCTTCATGTCGAAGCTCAGCTGGAGGGTGTGCTTAGTCTCACCTGCACGGAAAGTGAAATCGTGCTTGTAGCCCAAGTCGATTTTGTGTACCCATGGGCTGTAAACGCTGTAGCCCTCGGCGTACTCACCCTGATGTTTCTTCAGGTAGTTGTCTTTGTGAACATAGGCCATAAAACGGTCGCGGTCATTATCGCTCACGAAGCGGAACTCGCGATCGGCAACCTCTTGGTCGGTTGGGATATAGAGTGCATCATATTTGTAGCCGTCTCCGTTCATATCGTCAACTAACATATAAGAGTAATTGTACCCTCCTTGCCAAGCCTCATAAATGAGATTGTAGTGGTTGCCGCTGCGGTCGTGCAGGGTAGCGCTGGCGATGAAGCGGTTTGGAGTAACATACTGCGAGTTGTGCAGGCGAATGTAGTTAGGACCTTCCCAAGTGGGGACGTAGGTGAAGGCACTCTCGGCAGCCGAACCAGGCATACCAGTAACTTCTTTCGATACGGTGTGAGTGTAAGATGCCATCAAGCTAATCCAGTCGGCTGGCTTGGCGGTTGCCATCAGGTTTGCGCTCCAGCCATATCCCTTGCTGGTGTTCTCAAGAACGAATGCCTTGGGACCATTGTGGTAACCATCAGGATAGATAGGACGGTTGTCGGCGCCATTGAAGCGAGCAAAACCACCCACGTTGGGAACTGACCAGTCGCTGATTGCAACAGCGTTGATGGTCTTGTTGAAGATGAACTCACCAGTAAGCTCAAATGGGAACGACACTGGGAGAGCATAGTCGATAGCAATTGATGACTTCCACACCTGTGGCATCTTGAACTTAGGATCTACGCCATTAACAGCCGATGGAACAGTACCATCGTCAGGAGTTACAGTGCTTGGATAGCCCATTGAGAAGAGCTTGTTCTGCAATGCGGCAATAGTGGCTTTGCCATTGGCGTCGGTAACGAGACCGCCCTCAAAGATGGTCATGTCGGTGTTCTTGGAATTGAGGTTGGCTTGGTACTGAACCATACCGCCGTTAGTTGGCATGTTGGTGAAGAATACCAAAGGCAGACGACCTGAGAAGAGGCCTGTTCCACCGCGAACCTTGAGGCTCTTGTTTCCAAGAACGTCCCAAATGAAGCCTACGCGAGGCGAGAAGGTGATGGAGTTCTTAGGCCACTTGCCGGTGTCGATGTTACGAACGTTGCCGTCGTTGTCATAGTAGTTAAGAGCTAAAATAGCGTTATTGGTCATCAGGTCGCCATTGTTGAAGAACAATCCGTCGATGCGCAAGCCGTAGGTGAGTTTGAATTTTGGAGTTACGTTCCACTCGTCCTGGGCATAGATACCAGCCTTGTTGAACTGCACGCGTGCGGCAGGCTTGGTCTCACCGTCGTAGCCGTAGGTCAAGCACACGATTTCGGGGGCTGCGCCGTTGATGAAGTCGTCAACGCTCTGATAGCGGTAGTAACCGGTACCGTTACGCATATACTGGTTGTCGGCCATCTGGTGCTCGAAGTTGATGCCGGCGGTAAGTTTGTGGTTACCTCTGTAGTATGTGATGTCATCCTTGATGTTCCAGATGGTGTTATGCACGGCATTGTTCCAGGTGAAGAGCTCATAACCGAGAGCCATGTAGTTACCTGTGCTGCCTGTGCCATCGAGGATGTCGATGAATGGGAACTCGCTCGAGTTGGTACCACGCACGTCGTCAAGTTTTGAATAAGTGGCGAGGAACTGGTTTGACAGATTGTCGGTTAAACGGCTGTTCAAGTCAAACGAGAACGAGTGCACGATGTTCTGCATCGAGTACATCGCGTTAGAGAAAATCATCGAGTATTGTGATGCGCGGCTGTAGGCCGAGCGTGTGCCACCATCCATTGATGATGCATTGGTGGGGTTCCATACGTTGTTCTTTGTATAGTTGTAACGAAGTGCCAAGTGGTGGTCGCTGTTGATGTTCCAGTCGATGCGGGCAAGCAGCTTGTAGTTGCTCTCGTCGGCGGGGAAGTCGGTAAACGAACCAGTGTCATAGCCATATTTGTCCATTACATGCTTCTGCACTCTTGCCAAGTCGGCTACTGTGGTGCGTGACAAGTAGTTGTCGGGATCGGCAACACCATTCTCTGAGGCACGCCAGCGGTTGGCAATGGTAGGAATCTTGGCCATCTCACCATTCACGAAGAAGAACAACTTGTTCTTAATGATGGGACCACCCAGAGTGAAGCCGTAGGTGGTGTTACGGTCCTTCTCGCGGGCACCGGCAAGTTGCTCGCCGCAGATGGCGTCACCACGCATGTGCTCGTTGCGGTGATAGACATAGGCACTGCCTTTAAAGGTGTTGTTACCGCTCTTGGTAATGGCGTTCACGCCACCGCCAATGAAGTTGGTTTGACGAACGTCGTAAGGCGAGATAACCACTTGCATCTCCTCAATAGCGTCGAGCGAGATGGGGTTGCCGCCACCAGGCAGGTTGCTGCTCAAACCGAAGTTGTTGTTGAAGTTTGCACCATCAACGGTGAAGTTGGCGGTACGTCCATCGGCACCGGCAAAGCTCATTCCGTTGCCTCCATAAGGCGAGAGGCGAGTCACGTCGGTGATGCTGCGGGTAACGGTGGGCAGGTTGGTAATCTGCACGTTGGTGATGTTGGTAGATGCACCAGTCTTGTCGATGGGGAATTTCGACCCTGAAGCTGTAACCACTACCTCCTGAAGCTGGTTGGCGTCACCACTCATTTGGATCTCTTGGAGATTGTAGTTCTCACCAAGTTCGAGAATGATGCCAGTAACAACCGTGTTCTGATAACCTACGTAAGACATAGTTGCCGTGTAAGGGCCACCAGTACGCATACCTTGGAGGTAGAAGCGTCCATCTAGGTTGCTTACGGTGTTGTACTCTGTTCCCGAAGGCTCATGTACCAGCTTTACTACTGCGCCAATGAGAGGCTCATTGGCTTCGTCGAGGATTACACCCGAAATAGACGAGGTTGTAATCTGCGCGTTCAAAGATATCGCTCCTGCGAGCAACATCATCAACGCTGAGAAGTAAAATCTTTTAAGCATAGAAATTTAGATTAATAAAAAAATATTATAAATAATAATATAATGTGTCTAAAAAAAGACGCACACCGCTATTAGTAGATATGCTAATAGCGGTGTGAAGGTAAATTGGTCCTTGTGCATTGAGTCGCTGATGTTTTATCCTTAACAGCAAATGTCTGGCTGTCAGGATAGTGCGTTTCAAGTATAAGAAAATCTAATAACATCATTTCTCTTGTTATGCACAGAATTTCGGTGCAAAGGTAGTGCTATTTTTTGTGAATAACAAGAAAAAACGGTTTGCATTTTAAAAAAGTTTTTTCTAATTTTGCAATTTCGAATTTATTACTCACTTTAACAATAGATTAAGTCATGAAGAAATTTTTTACATTAGCAATGATTGCCATTGTGTCGGCGCTTCCCGTGATGGCTCAACGCCATGATTATGGTTATTCTACCAATAACCGTTATGACTATGAGCGCAGCCACAGCCGCTGGATACGAAACTACTATGGCAAAGACATGTACTTCGGTCTGCGTATCGGCCCCGCTTTCTCGCATGTGGGCGGCGACGCTATAGATTATGCCGGCAGCGCAAAGACTGGTCTGCACTTGGGTGGTGTAGTAGGTTTTGAGATTACCAACCGTGCGCCAGTGTTCTTTGAGACTGGCTTGAGCTACGTGAACAAGGGCGGCAAGAGCAATAACTGGACCACAAGTTTGAGTTACATTGAGTTGCCACTGGTGTTCAAGTACATCTATTACACCGATATGGGTCTCTCCATTCATCCCCTCTTTGGTGGATATATGGCCGTCGGTGTGGATGGTAACATTAAGGACTATATAACAAAAACTAAGGCTGGAGCCTTTAGCAAAGAGACTAAGCTTGGCGTGCCAGGTTTCAAGCGCTTTGACGGTGGCTTGCGCATTGGCTGTGGTGCAGGATTCAGTATGTTCTACCTTGACTTGTGCTACGACATAGGTCTTGCCAACATCAGCCACAGCGACTACGACTCTAGCAGCAATGGCACATTCTACCTCAACTTCGGTGTTAATTTCTAAGATAATTCAAGTTATGAGGTGCTGAAACCACATAACTTGAAGGTTAGAGTTTAGAGTATAAAGAAAGGGACCATGGTCTCTTTCTTTTTGTTTTATGGTCCTAGTTATCCTGCCGTTAGAAGTGAGATTAGCTTGTTGAGGTAGGTTGGGTTAATCCAGAAGAGGTAGATGAAGAGTGCTGCGCCGATGACGATGAATATTGTCATGAAGGTCTTGGATGGCTTGCGACCTGTGATCATCTCGTAGATGGTGGTGATGGCGGCTGAGCCGTCAAGGGGGTAGAGTGGCAGGATGTTGAGGATGGAGAGCGCAAGCGACAAGTATGCCATGTAGCTGATCCATGGATTGGCGGGGTTGATGAATGAGAAGCCGTTGATGGCGAAGCACACGAGGAAGGTGGTAAGATTGACGAGGATGCCCGCGGTGTGTATGATGAGTCGCTGCCAAGCTGGCTTGTGGTTGACGAATGGGCTTCGACTGCTGTCGGCTGGGGCAGGGGTGTTGGCGTTCTCAAAGGAGGTGTATCCTCCAAAGGGTAACACGCCTAAAGTCCACACTGTGTCGCGCCAAGAGTGAGTGGCTGGGTCGTAGGAGCTAGTGGCTTTGTCCTTGTAGGTGATTGCAGGGAAAAAGAACACGGCGACCTTCCTCACCACGCACTTGAACGCCCTGCCTGCGGCATAGTGCCCGCACTCATGCAGTAGCACGTTGATGGCTAGGCAAACGATAAAGATAAGCCTCTCTTGGTCTTGAAAGAGAAAGAATATCCCTACAGCCAGCAATATCACTCCTACAGCATTGAACTCCAGTCCATCTTTGTCGTGATACTGGCGAACTCGCCACCACTCACCGCTGTAATCATCCTCTTGGTGGAGGTCGTCTTCAGTGTGGTATTGGTCAATATGGTTATCCATTTTATTAAAAAGAGGTTATTGGTTATAGATTAACGCCGTGCTTACGGGCGCAAAGCATCAACATCGCCCACGCGTGATGGAGAGAGGAAAAAGACCAGTGCAGCCGATAAACAAGCACTGCGACAAAATCAGCGAAGCGGCAAAACGAGCGAGCATCGCGAGCGGCACAACTAGCATGCGGCACAACTAGCAAAGCGGCACGACTAAAACTGTGGCGGGGCCACTTTTAGCATGTCTTTCACTTCATTTAGATCGCCGTCGTTAGGGGCTGGGGTGATGCCTAGCAGGTAGGCGAGTAGGGGATAGATGCACACGTTGCGGAATATGCCTGGGCGCACGTAGCCCACTTTGAAGTCGGGGCCGATAGCTCGGAAGCCAACGAGCATGTCGCTATAGGTGTGGTCCCAGCCGTGAGTGCCACCGCCCACCTTTGTGTTGTTGCGGAACACCCAACCTATGTCGGGCAGTACCACCACGTCGCTCATGTTCTTGTTAGTGCCGTAGTGCAGATATTCTGGCAGTTCGCCCTTCTTCCAAGCGCGAATATGGTCCACGCCTTGCAGTGCGTTGATGATGGAATCGGCACACTCGGGCGTGGTGGTGTAGATGAGAGCCGGGCTGTCACCATCGAAATGCTCCACCCATTCTTTCTTTACATAGTTGTCGCCGCGCACCACGCGCACATCGCTGAGCCATGCCATGCCATGGTCGCCAGTTATGATCAGGTTGATTTTGTCGCCAATTTCGGGAATCGCTTTGAGGCGTGCCCAGAGTTTCCACAGCAGTTCGTCGAGGCTCTCGGCAACGCGGCGGGTCTTCTTGTTGATGGGGCCATAACTGTGTCCTGAGTGGTCGGGCTCCTCAAAGTAGCACATCACCAGATGTGGTCGCTTGTCCTCGGGCATGTTAAGCAGTTCGATTACCTTATCCACGCGCTCTTCGGGCTTAAGCAGTGGTTTTTTGCGGTAGTCCTGCCAGTAGTCGGGGTATTCGCCGTTGATTTTCACGTCACTGCCCACCCAATACACAGTGGCGGTCTTTACGCCTTGATGCTTGGCTGTGAGCCAGATGGGGTCTCCGCCATAGTTCTTGCCCTTACCAGCCTCTTCGCTGCCAATGCTGTATTTGCCGTCAGAATCGAGTAGGCGGAATGTGTTGGCGATAATGCCGTGATGGTCGGGGTATAGACCCGTGGCAAGAGTGTAGTGGTTTGGGAACGTCTTGGTGGGGAATGAGGGCTGCATCACTGCCTTCACGCCCTCTTTTGCGAGTCGGTCAAAGAACGGCATGTCAAAGCACTCGGCATAGTCCCAGCGCAATCCGTCGCACGAGACGATTACAGTGTAGGTGTCATTACCCGCTGCCCAGGCAGCACAAGCCAGCACAGCGGCCAGCATCAAGTTGAGAAGTCGTTTCATAGTTTTTTTTGTGATTTTTTTGTGATTTGTTTTGCAAAGGTACGAAATTGTTTTCGGAGGCACAAAAAAATTATGCAGATGTTTCGCAACAGCCGCATAAAGTAAACCTTAAAAATCTAATCCTATGAAAAAACTTGGTGCAAAGATATGGAGTTGTAACATACTTTGCAAGAGTTGTTAATAACTTATCGGGAAACTTAACACTCTTTCACGATTTATTATTTGTGTTTCTTGCCATTTTTGGTAGGTTTTAGGATAAATTTGCTCATGTTGAGAATTATTCATAACTTTGAAAGCCGAAAGAATTACTCTGTTTTCATGGACATATTTGAGCTAAATATTTTGGGGTGCGGGTCTGCCAAGTCAACGTTGCAGCACCTGCCGTCGTGCCAGGTGCTGAATGTGCGCGGGCATCTCATGATGATAGACTGCGGCGAGGGTGCCCAGCTTGAGATGCAGCGTCATCACTTGAAGTTTTCAAGGCTTAAGAATATATTCATCAGCCACTTGCATGGCGACCATTGTTTTGGGTTGCCGGGGTTGCTCTCCACAATGGCCCTTCACAACATAGGCGGCACAATCACGGTGCACATCTTCAAGGAGGGAGCCGAGTTGTTTGGACGGATGCTCGACTTCTTCTGCCGTGACCGCTCTTTTGACTTGAAGTTCAATATCATCGACACCCACAAGGCTGTGATTTATGAAGACAACGCCATCACGGTGAGCACGTTTCCAGTGACGCACCGTGTGCCATGTGTGGGTTTTTTGTTCCGTGAGAAACCGAAATTGCGACACATCAATGCTTGGGCGTGCCAGCAGCACGAGGTGCCGCCACATGCCATGAACAGTTTGCGGCAAGGCTTGGATTATGTGGCTCCAGGCGGAATTGTGATTCCTAATTCGGAACTCACCACCGATGCCGATCCGTCTATCTCCTATGCCTATTGCAGCGACACGAAGTATTCCAAACGGGTGATAAACGCGGTGAATGGAGTAGATTGGATTTACCATGAGGCGACCTACGACGACGCTAACATTAAAAATGCCACAAAGCGCTATCACAGCACGGCACGCCAGGCAGGCATGGTGGCCCGTGAGGCAGGTGCCAAGAAACTTGTCATGGGCCATTACAGCAGCCGTTACCAAGACATAGACTTGCTGTTGCGCGAGGCTCAGCAAGAGTTCCCTTGCACCATCGCAGCCAATGAGGGAATGAAGATAGACCTCAGCAAGATTGAATAGGCTATAGCTCTAGATATTCTAGAAAATCTAGATTATCTAGATAAACTGACAACAGATAACTGAAAAATAAAGGAGCCCCAACTCGTGAGGCTCCTGTTTCAAGATGAATTGTTGTTATATAGTCGTGCTTGCGGGCTTTAGCGGCCGAAGGCAAGTACGGTGTAGCTGTAGTCGTAAGTGCGCTCGAAGCCGAGGTTTACGAAGCCTATTCCGTCGCCGCCATACCATGAGTACATATTGTTAGTGAAGCTCACGGGGCTGCCATAGATTGAGCAGAGCTCATTGTAGAGGCTGAAGAATCTGCTGGTGTCGTAGTCGTCGCTGGTGTAAACAAACTCTACATAGTCGAGGTTGTTGTTGCCGTCAAACT
>JAFZUL010000061.1 GCA_017618355.1 Muribaculaceae bacterium | reverse complement strand
CGTTCCTCCAATACCAGGTCAGGAAGGACAGTCGCAAGTAACCATCCAGACTCTTCCCGCTTCGATAGGTGGCGCTACAGTTGTAGCAAGTCCCGAGGTGGCAGCCACAATTGCCGCCATGAGTTCGGAGCAGGTGAAGGAAGTGATGGGTCTTCCCAAGGGTCTCGAGCTTAGTGAGGAAGAGACACAGTCGCTGAGCGAGAGTATCGCCAAGATGAACAATGCAAGCGACCAGTTGTCGAAGATGGCAGAGCTTACCGACGCCACTCAGCAGTACTTGTCGCAAATGTCGGCTATCAGCGAGCAAATGCAGCGCTTGAGCGAGACAACAACAGCCTTGAATAATGTACAGCAGACCCTGTTGTCGAGTTATGAGGCCATTACTAGCAATAGTGAGAATATCACTAACAACACTACTGGCTACATTGAGCAGATGGAGGCTTTGAACCGCAACGTTGGCGGTTTGAACACCATCTATGAGATACAGCTCAAGAGCATATCGTCGCAGCTTGAGAGCATCGACCGCGTGAACCGTGGCTTGAAAGATATCCGCGACATGTATGAGAAGTCGGCAGCCGAGAGCGCACACTACTGCGATGAGACCGAGAAGATGGCACGCTACATGAAGCAGCTCAACAGCGTGTATGAGAAGATGATAAAGGCGATGACGGTCAACATGTACAATCCCATGGCTGGCAAGATGATGCCTGGCATGGGTGAGAATCCTGCTCCATCGAGCGATAGCTACGACGACTTCTCAACCGAGAACACCTTTAACGACTAATAAACACAATACACTATAGATTATTAAGTAATGGCAGCTGGAAGAAATCAGTCACTGGCGAAGATGTCGCCACGTCAGAAGATGATAAACCTTATGTATATCGTCTTGACGGCCATGCTTGCGCTTAATGTGTCGAACGATGTGCTCAACGGCTTCAGCCAGGTGGAAGAGGGTTTGACCCGCTCCAACCGCACCATCACGTCGCGTAACATGCTCATGATGTCGAAGCTGCAGGATTTCTATAACACCAATCCTGAGAAAGGCGAAGAGATTCTCAACTCGGGTAACGATGTGAGGAACGCAGCCGATGAGCTTTATTACTATATCGACAGCCTCAAACTCATGATTGTGCGTGAGGCGGACGGTCCCAAGGGCTCGCTCGACAGGATACAGAACCGCGACAACCTTGATGCTCCTAACACCGTGATGCTCTCGCCCGAGACTCGACGTGGTAAGGAGCTGAGGTTACGTATCACAAGCTATAAGGACTTCCTGTTAAGATATATCAATGACGCCGACAAGCGCCAGAACATAGAGGCTTCGCTCTCAACCGAACCTTATAAGGATAAAAACGAGGACATTAAGACCAATGCCACGTGGGAGGAGACAAGTTTTGAGAGTATGCCGACTATTGCGGCTATCACATTGCTCACCAAACTGCAGAACGATGTGCGCTATGCCGAGGGTGAGGCACTGCGTCACTTGCTCACGCTCACCAATATCAGTCCCGATGAATTGGAAGAATTGGAAACTGCTGATGCAAGCAAGATTAAGGTAAATTGGATTAACGCTTTCGTCATTCCTCAGTCGAGGGTTGTGATGCGCGGTTCGAGATATAAAGCTCAGATTGTACTTGCTGCTATCGACTCGACACAACGTCCCACAGTTTATGTCAACGGCGCTCGCCTAAGCAGCCGTGACGGAACCTACGAGGTAGGCACTTCGCAGTCGGGTACTGTCAACTACTCGGGTTATATCGAGGTTGTGGGCCGCGACGGACAGGTGTTCAAGCGTGACTTCAAGTCGAGTTACACCGTTATCGACCCTGTGGCTACCGTGAGCGCTACAATGATGAACGTGTTCTATGCCGGTATCGACAATCCAGTGTCGATTTCGGTGCCAGGTATTGGCGATGGCACAGTAAGCGCTTCGATGACCAACGGAACATTGACCAAGAGTGGCGACCACTGGGTAGCACGCCCAGCACAGGTGGGTCAGGACTGCGTGGTGACCGTTTCGGTTGAGATTGACGGTGTGCGCACCAATGTGGGTTCATCGACCTTCAAGGCTCGCAAACTGCCTGATCCTACACCCTACATTCCACTTGGACAGGATATCCGTTACAAGGGAGGCAAACCACTTGCAAAGAGCACGCTCATGAACGTGGGTGCATTGCACGCCGCTATCGACGATGGACTGCTCGACATCGAGTTCCAGGTAATTAGTTTTGAGACCATCTCTTTAGGTTCGATGGGTGAGGCAATCCCCGAGATTTCCAGTGGCAATGCATTCTCGGAGCGACAGAAGAATAGCTTCAAGCGCATGCAGCGTGGTAAACGCTTCTTTATCTCGCGCGTCAAGGCCAAAGGACCTGATGGAGTTGTACGCGACATCTCACCAATGGAAGTTATCGTGAATTAGAAAAAAAATGTTTTTGTCACATCACATAAACTCATTATAATGAAATATCTGAAATTTATAGTATTGACGTTGGTTGTTGCTCTGGCAGCCGGAGCAAATGCTCAAGTGGTCAAGAAAGACGGTCAAGACCGTAAAGACAAGAAGGACGAAGCTTCGATAAAAGTGTCGGGACGTCAGCAGGCTTTCTTTGAGCAGAACGAGCCCAGCGAGGCCGACCTGCAGTGGAGCAAGACCGTGTATCGTGTCTTGGACCTTACCAAGGGCAAGAATCCAGCTCTTTATTACCCTG
>JAFZUL010000060.1 GCA_017618355.1 Muribaculaceae bacterium | reverse complement strand
CTTGAGTGCCCAAAGAGAAAAGAAAGAAGAAACAGCCGATGCGGCACTTCTGCCGGAGGCGGAGAGGCGCGCGAGCGCGCCGTTCCGTAAGCCGCGCGGTTGCTGGCTCGACTTGAGATTTATCCGCTTCGCTGCCCGCGAGGGCGCTCCGAGCGTTCCCTGTCATGGCCTCAAGGCATCACTGGCCTCGCCGCTAGCCGGTCCGAGGGCCAGAATAAGAGAAAATAAGGTGATGATAGCGTGAGGGTCCCACCTCTTCCCATTCCGAACAGAGAAGTTAAGCCTCACCACGCCGATGGTACTGCGAAAGTGGGAGAGTAGGTAATCGCCCCCTAAGAGAGGACTCAGGAGCAATCTTGAGTCCTCTTTTTTCTTTTCCTGCCTAGCCCTCGAACGCCGTGCTTACGGCGCAATGCATCAACAGCGCTCAGAGTTCTTTTCTTCCTTTCACTCTTTTAATTCTTTTTCTTCCTTTCATTTCTTTCTCTCCTTTGCTTCCTTTTCCTCCATTTCTTCTTTTTTATAGACTTTTAATGAAAAAACTGGCTTTAGATATTGACAAACGCTTTTTCAGGTTGTAAATTTGCAGAGTATTTAATTTCAGAGGGAAAACCCGAAAATTTGGGTAATAAAAGAACATTATTAATATGGCAATTGCAAAGAAACAGACAAATCAAAAGATGTCACCACGGGCTGCTAATGCTGTAACGGCAAAAAAGTCACAAACCTCAGTCAACAAATCTCAATCGCAGAACTCTAAGGTGGAAAAGGAACCTATGCCGATGGGGAAGATTAATTATATTTTGATGGGAGTGAGCTTGTTGCTGATAGTAATTGGCTTTGTCTTAATGAGTGGCAGTAGCAATGAGGGCGATACATTCAATTATGATGTGTTTAATTCTACTCGCATCGTTGTTGCACCATTTATCACCTTCTTGGGTTTCTTGTGCATGATACCCGCCATTCTTTACAAGGGCAAAAGGGATGATGTTTCATCACTTGATGTGAATGACAATTCAGATCCTGAGAGCAATATAATTGTTAAGGAAAAGTAGTTCAAGTTTCAAGACTTGAAGTTTAGAGTTTAGCGGTTAGTGCTTAAAGGACATTCACTGTCTATCGTAAATCGCTGCTCTTATATTAATCTTAATACAATCAAATAATGGACTGGATACAATCAATCATCATTGCGATAGTTGAGGGTTTGACCGAATTTCTACCTGTGTCATCAACTGGGCACATGATTATCACCGAGAACATGCTTGGCGTGGATATCAACGACAAGTTTGTGAACGCCTTCACGGTAATCATCCAATTTGGCGCAATCCTGTCGGTGGTGTGTCTTTACTGGAGACGTTTTTTCGTGTTGAAAAAGGTAGAAGATGGCGAAACTGGCTGGAAAGCCTTCCTGCAGAAATATGACTTCTACTGGAAGCTGCTTGTAGCATTCATTCCAGCAGCAGTCATCGGTCTTGCTCTTGGCGACTTTATAGAAAAACTCATGGGCAACGTGTGGGTTGTTGCAGTGATGCTCGTGGCAGTAGGCGTGTTGCTGCTCTTTGTTGACAAGTGGTTTGACCGCAAAGAAGACAAACCTCTTACCGAGCGAAGGGCGTTCACCATAGGTTTGTTTCAATGCATCTCGATGATTCCGGGCACCTCGCGCTCGTTTGCCACCATCGCTGGCGGTATGCAGCAGGGATTGACGCGCAAGACTGCCGCTGAGTTCTCGTTTTTCCTAGCAGTGCCTACCATGGCGGCCGCTACAGGCTACGAGCTGCTGAAGATGCTTATGAAAGATGAGTATCGTGAGGCGCTCTCCAACAACGTGGGTGTATTGCTCATAGGTTGCGTGGTGGCTTTCATCGTTGCCATTCTCGCCATCAAGTTTTTTATCTCATTCCTTACCAAATATGGCTTCAAGGCCTTTGGCTGGTACCGCATCATTGTGGGCGGACTGATTTTAGTATTACTGCTCACAGGTCATTCATTACAGATGGTTGACTAATCTCTATTTGTTCTATGCTCAATCCCATAGAAGGCGAAATATTCTACATTGACAAGCCCCTGAAATGGACATCATTTGAGGTGGTGAAGAAGGTGCGTGCGCGCCTGCGCAAGCGACTCGACGTTAAGAGTCTGCGCGTGGGTCATGCCGGCACCCTCGACCCTCTTGCAACTGGTGTGCTCACCGTGTGCACAGGTCGTGCCACAAAGCGCATCGAGGAGTTGCAGGCTGGTGTGAAGGAATATGTCGCCCACTTGCGCCTGGGGGAGACCACACCATCATTTGACCTTGAGACTCAGGTTGATGCCACCTACCCTTGGCAGTATATAACACGAGAGTTAATAGAGAAGACTCTGCAAGAGCAGTTTACTGGCACCATTGAGCAAGTGCCTCCCGCTTTCTCGGCGTGCAAGATTGACGGCAAGCCCGCCTATAAACTCGCACGCAAGGGCAAGGAGGTGGAGATACGTGCCAAAACCCTTGTCATCGACGAGATAGAGCTGCTTGAGTGCGGCTTGCCGCAAGAGCCCACCATGGCCATCCGTGTGGTGTGCAGCAAGGGCACTTACATCCGCGCTCTAGCCCGCGATATTGGCGTAGCACTGGGCAGTGGTGCTCACCTCACTGCATTGAGACGCACTCGCATTGGCGACATATCAGTTGAAGACTGCGAGAGTGTGGAAAACCTGATAGAAAGGCTTGAAACAGAGGAAATGGTGTCGCCCGACCGTGCCGAGCAAGAGCGCCTAGAACAGGAGCGTGAGAAGAACCGTGCCATGGCTCGCCTACGCAAAGCCGAGCAGCAATTAAGGCGCGAGATGAGAAAATCTCGCCAATCGCAAATTTAGTAAAAATTTGCATTTAACTTTTACAGGATTTATTAGTCTAACACATATCAAAAACGTTTCACTGACACATGAAATTATCGGAATTTAATATTGCAATGCCTAGTGACCTAATCGCGTTACATCCAGCAGAGAATCGCGATGAGGCAAAATTGATGGTTCTGCATCGCAAAACAGGCGAGATAGAACATCGCATTTTCAAGGATATTATCCACTATTTCGACGACCAGGACACTTTTGTTTTTAACGACACCCGCGTCTTCCCCGCCAAACTCTATGGCAACAAGGAAAAGACAGGTGCCAAGATTGAGGTGTTCCTGTTGCGTGAGCTTAACCAGGATAACAAACTTTGGGATGTGCTGGTGGAACCGGCAAGAAAAATTCGCATTGGCAATAAATTGTATTTCGGACTTGACGAGGGAATGGTAGCCGAAGTAATCGACAATACCACCTCGCGTGGACGCACGCTGAGATTCCTGTACGACGGTCCGCACGATGAGTTCAAGGCCAACCTCTATGCCTTGGGAAATACCCCCTTACCTTATTACATCGGTCGTGAATCGGAACCAGAAGATGAGCAGAACTATCAGACCATCTTCGCCGAGAACGAGGGCGCTGTAGTAGCTCCCGCTGCTGGTATGCACTTCAGTCGCGAGTTACTCAAGCGCATGGAAATCAAGGGTATTCATGATGAGTATATTACCGTCCACATTGGTCTGGGAAGTTTCAGAAACATTGATGTTGAAGACCTCACCAAGCACCGCATGGACAGTGAGCAGATACGCATCCCCGAGGAAGTTGCCGAGCGCATCAACGAGCGTCGCGATCAGGAACACAAGGTGTGTGCCGTGGGTGTCTCTACCTTACGCGCAATGGAGAGCTCTGTGAGCATGAATGGCCACATCAAGCCATTTGATGGATGGACCAACAAGTTCATATTCCCTCCTTATGACTTCACCACTGCCGAAGCTTTGGTGACCAACTTCCACATGCCTTATTCAGTGATGCTGATGATGACGTGCGCATTTGGAGGTTATGACCAGGTGATGGACGCTTACAAGGTGGCTATCGATGAAGGCTACAAGTTTGGAGCCTACGGCGATGCTATGCTTATTATTGACTAAGCCAACTATTCCTTACTCGAGATAGTCCACTTTCCGCTGCATTGTTTCATCCCTATCTTATCAGGTAGCTATGGCTAGGCTCGTGATAAAAATATGGCAATCCACTATTGGCGAAACAATTAATATCGCTATTGTGCTGATTGCCATATTTTGTGTCCATACTGCTCATGCACAGCACTTTAATATTAATCAGGCGAGTGACAGCTTGTGGGTGCTCACGCTGACCAATGACAGTGGCGCGGTAACTGGCACTTGGCAACTGCCTTATCCCGTCTATCGTTTTGCCACTGCCGACATCGACGGTGATGGCACGACCGATGCCGTGGTAGGAGTGTTCAAGGCTTCGCGCTACTTCGCTACACCAAGCCGTCGCGTGTTTATCTTCAAAAATTTCAATGGTAAAGTGAGACCTTTGTGGCTCGGCAGCCGACTGGGAGGCGAACTGGTGGATTTTGCCGTTGTTGGCAACACTATACGTGCCATTGAGCAGACCGAGCAAGGCTATGCCGTTAGCGACTACATGTGGAAAGGCTTTGGCATGGGTTTCCAGTCCCTTGTAGCCACATACAAAAATCTTGATGAATGTTATAGTTTTCTAGAACAATAAACCCTTTTTAAAAATTACAATGATGAAGAAAATCCTTTTATTACTGTCGGTTATGCTGCTTACGATGGTTAGCCTCTGGGCTCAGGAAGAGCAGCAACCAGTCAACTTGGTATTGCCCGGCAATGGCAATATTGATGTTGAGAAGCTGAATGGCGACATTAACCTTAACATGGACGTGTCGCGGCTTAATCTCTATGAGATTAGAGTGCTTAAGGCCGCTTTTGGCGCGCGTCAAGGCGAACTTATCATGCAGTCGGAGCTAAGGCGGCTCTTTGATGCCACTTCGTGGTACACCGAACTCGCCGAGAAGCGTGCTGGTCTCTATTGGGATGAAGCGACGGGAGAGATGGTTGACGTCGCTTTGCCACCCATCAGCTACACCCCCGAGGAGCAGGCCTTTCTCAAAAAACTCGATCAAGCCGAGAAAAACCTTGTTGCCAATAACCTCATGATTACGGGCACCAAGAGTCATCCTCAAAAAGGACCAAACCTTGGCAACCTCGCCAACCCGTTGCAGATGACTGAGATGCCTAAAGAGCTCACGAACAAACTCACGAACAATGGTTTTGCCATCGTTCCCGACGAGAAGGAGCAGTTGTTCCACATCTATGAGAACAACGACTACCACGAGTTCCCGAGTTTTGTGACCACCGACCTTTATCTGCAGACATATCACATGTATTTCGACTACATGCTCCGCAAGATGGAGGAGGGAAAGATGCTCGGTGTAATGACTGATTACTGCAAGGAACTCTACACCGCCATGATGAAGAAGGCTAAGACCAGCAAGGGCAATATGCGTGCCGCCGCCGAGCGCGATGCCGCTTACTTTGCCATCGCCCATGCACTGTTTACTGGCAAATTGTCGCTTACTGTGCCCAAGAAATACGCTGCCATGGCGCAAAAGGAGATTGAGAATGTGAAGGCCGCTGATAGCGAGTATTCCGACTTCCTCGACTATAAGGAAGTGAAATTCATATATAACATTTATCGCCCACGCGGCCATTATACTCGCAGCCAAGCTTTAGAGCGCTATTTCAGGGGAATGATGTGGATACAGAATGCGCCGTTTGGCAGTGATAAACCCGACCAGTTGCGTGCCGCCTTGCTCATCGCTAACGAGATAGGATCAAGCGCCAAACTCACCAAGACCTATAAGAGCATCGACGAGCCAATCGCTTACCTGATGGGCAACCCCGACAACTTGAGCATGTTGCAGGTCTATGACATCATGAAAAAGGATGGTGCGACCATCAACAAGTACATGACCAGTGCCAAAGATTTGGATAGGGTAAAGAAGATAATCGAGGCAAAAGATGAGGAGCAAACCCGCATACGTCCCAAGTATGAGCGTAGCAGCCACTGTAAAATCAACCTCATGCCCCAGCGCTATCAGCCCGATGGCGAGGTGCTGCAAGAGATGGTTGACTACGAGAACGAGTCCACCATGCGTGATGTGCCTAAGGGACTTGACGTCTTTGCCGCTATGGGTGCCAATGGCGCTTATCGCATTCTCACCGAGGAGCTTAAAGAGGATATGAAGTGGAACAAATATAATGAGAACATGAGCTGCATGATGGCTCGCATGGGCGAGATTGACTGGACGTCGTCGGTTTCTAACATGTGGATGCAGACACTCAAGGACCTCACTACGAAGACTCCCAACATGCCATATTTCATGGTTAATCCGCAGTGGGAAAAGAAGAACCTCAACACCGCCCTTGCTTCGTGGGCCGAGCTCAAGCACGACGCTATCCTCTATGCCAAGCAGCCGATGGGTGCCGAGTGTGGTGGAGGCGGTCTGCCCGAGCCATACGTGGTAGGATATGTTGAGCCAAACGTGGCCTATTGGGCAAAGGCAATAGAATTGCTCGATGCCACCAGCAAAGTGCTGACTAAGAACAATATGATGACCCCTGAGATGGAGTTTATCACCACTCAGATGCGTGAACAGGCACAGTTCCTGCTCAATGTGAGCAAGAAAGAGCTTGCCGGCACACCACTCGCTGAGGAGGAATACCACAAGATTGAGAGGATTGGCTCGGAATTTGAGTACCTGACTCTGCAGATTATGGAGGCTGAGCCAGGAACACGCTGGGATATGGGCGTGACAGGCGCCGACCGCAACATCGCTGTGGTTGCCGATGTTTATACCGCCAATGCCGATAACAACCCCACGAAGAGCGTGCTTTATGAGGCCGTTGGCCCAGCCCACAGCATCTATGTGGTAGTGGAGATAGGTGGTTACCTTTATCTCACCCGCGGCGCTGTGTTCTCCTATCGTGAGTTCCAGGAGGATATCGCTGCTCCCCGCAAGACCGACGAGGAATGGCAGGAGGAGCTGAAAACTCAGCCCAACAAGGGTATCCCCGATTGGATGAAAGAGGTGATTGTGCCTATTGGTAAACCTCTCGACAATGAATACCTTTTCTATAGCTCGGGTTGCTAAAGTCGTAATGATAGCAGTGGCGGCTTCGGTCGCCACTGCCATTCATGCTAGCGACACGCTTACGGTGACCTTCACCGGCGACGTGCTGCTCGACCGTGGTGTGCGGCGCGCTATAGAGCGGCATAATGGCGACGCCAACTGTCTGTTCTCGCCGTCGGTTGATTCGGTATTTGCCGCCTCTCAACTCGTGGTCGCCAATCTGGAGTGCCCCGCCACTGTAATCAAGAGCCCAGTCTTTAAGAATTTCGTTTTCCGTGGGGAGCCTGATTGTTTGCAGGTGCTTAGGGAGCATGGAATCACCCATCTCAATCTTGCCAATAACCACAGCATTGACCAGGGCCGAAAAGGGCTGATTGACACACGCGACAATATCATTAATGCAGGAATGGTAGCGATAGGGGCGGGCAATTGCATGGAGGAGGCAGTGCAGCCAGTCCTCATCGCTACTTATCCCCGCAACGTCTATGTGGTGGCTTCGCTGAGGCTCGCATTGGAAAACTTTCCTTATCTCACCGACCAGCCGTGCGTGAGCCAAGAGAGTTTTGAGATGCTTGAGACGAGGGTGCGGCAACTGCGTGAGCAAGAGCCAGAATGTTGCATAGTGGTGTGCCTTCACTGGGGCGCAGAGCATGTGTTGCGGCCTGCTGTGCAGCAGGTGATGCAGGCTCATCGCCTGATTGACGCTGGTGCCGATTGCCTGATATGCCACCACACCCACACCATGCAGACCGTGGAGCAATATAATGGTGCTCCAATATATTACAGCATAGGGAATTTCATCTTTGACCAAAAACGTGACATCAACAGTCGCGCCTGCATGGTGCAACTTTCAATAACCACCACAGCTGTGGAAGCTAAGACTATTCCAGTCATTATTAAAGATTGCGTGCCTGAGGTGGTGGAGAGGTGATTCTTGAACGCCGTGCTTACGGCGCAATACATTAACAACGCCCAGGACTCTTTTAATTCCTTTACTTCTTTTAATTCCTTTATGAATTAAATATCCTCAAATTCAGCATCGCTCACTACTTCGTCTTGATATTTTGAGCTGGTGCTGCTTGATGATTGTGGCTCGGTGGTTTCATTATCATTGGGGCGACCTTCCATTTCCTCAAAGCTCACATACTCGCCGGTCTCGTCGCTGTATCGGCGGTAGCGCTCTTTGAGGTCCTTTTGTTCGTCGTTTTTCTGTGCTGCTTCTTGATTTTGGCGGGCCTGATCCATTGTGCGGTTATATTCGTCTTGGAATTTGCGCACGGCACGCCACACCTTGATGACAGGTGAGAACAAGAAAAACAATAAGATTAATATGATAATTAGAACCCACATGTATATATTGTTTTATTCATCAAAATAAGCAACATTCGTGCCAATTTCTGTCACGATTATTTCTCGGGGAACAGAGCCGACGCAATCACATAGAAAATAATAACACAAGCCAATCCCGAGATTCCTCCCACCACCAAGAATGCCACGGCTGCAATAATCAGAGCATATTGTCTGAATGTCTCTTTGAGTCCAAAGCTATGAATCTTGAGCGAGAACATGCGCAGGTTACACACCATGAGCAGCGACAGCGCTACAATAAGGGCAAGCACAATCCACGGACTGATGGTGTGGTGGTTGGCATAATAGTTGATGAAACCAATCCAGAAAATGGCGTTGGCAGGGATGGGGAGGCCGGTGAACGTGGTAGTCTGGTTTGTGTCGATGTTGAAACGCGCCAATCTTAGGGCTCCAAAGATGGGAATCAGCATCGCGGCATAGCACATCCACTGCGGACATCCGGCAGGAACCATCACATTGAAAAGAATCATTGCGGGTGCCAGACCGAAGGTCACACAGTCGCTGAGCGAGTCAAGCTCCTTGCCCAGTGGCGACACGGCGTTAAGCAGCCTTGCCACGAGGCCGTCGCAGAAGTCGGCGACAGCACCTAGCGCGATGAAGGCAAACGCCAGCTGGTAGCCTTGCAGCCCTAGCACCGCCGTAGTGGCAAAGGGGTCGAACGATACCACAATCGCCAGTGCCCCGCACAGCAGATTCAGGCAAGTGATGGAATTAGGGATGTTGTTTTTTATGGATTGTAGAATTTTCATTTTCAATTAATACAATTTTTCCTATTTAAGTCTTGCTATGGGTGTGATACCGCCAGTGGTCTTGTCACCAAGTTTCACCAGAATCTCGGTGTTGAGAGGCAGGTAGATATCTACTCTGGAGCCAAACTTGATGAAGCCAATGAAGTCGTTGATGTCAACATCATCGTCGGCCTCCACATAGGTTACGATGCGTCGGGCTATAGCGCCGGCAATCTGTCGTACCAGCACTTCCTCACCGTTCTTCTCGCTCTCGATGACTATCGCCGAGCGCTCATTGTCGGTGCTTGACTTGGGAAGGTAGGCGGCAAGGAAGCGTCCTGCATGGTGTTTCACATATTTCACCTTACCCTTCAGGGGAACCCAGTTGGCATGCACATTAAATACCGACATGAATACCGAAAGCTGGATGCAGTTGCGGTGCAGATACTCACCCTCATACACCTCTTCAAGCGCCACCACCTTGCCATCAACACTGGAGACTACAACACCGTCGCTGTCGCCCTTGAAATGGCGCTGCGGCAGTCTGAAGAAGTTCAGCACCAGCGCAAACATGATGATGCTTATCACCATCAGAGTGATGGGGATGGCCTTCAATTCTATGAACATAAAGGCAAGAACGTTGATTGCCAGTAATATAAACAGCAAAACAAAGATGATGTTCTGTCCTTCTTGATGTATCTTGACCTTCATTTGTGAAAAATCTTTATTTCAAACTGCAAAGGTAATAAAAAGTTTTCACATTTCAGTTTCAGATTCAAGATTTTATGCTCTTTTTCAAAAAATGAAACAAAAATGAGACAAATACCATTTGTCTCATTTCACTTTGTTATATCGTAGAAGTGGACGATTTACATAAACTTGTCTCCGAAGTGGGTTTTTGCTTCGTTGACATAGTTTTTTATTTTCTGCTCGTCATTGATGGGCACAATCATCAGTGCGTCGGGGGTATCGGCGATAACATAGCCGTTGATGCCCGAGACTACTACCAGTTTGTCACCTTGTGCAGCGATTACATTGTTGTGGCTGTCAAAGGCGAGGACCTTGCTGTTTGGGGTGACATTGGCGTCGCGGTTCTTAGGCGCGTTGTCGTAGATAGAGCCCCAGGTGCCTAGGTCGCTCCACCCGAAATCGACCTTCTCGACATAGACGTTGCTCGACTTCTCCATTAAGGCATAGTCGATAGACACATTCGGGCAGGTGCCATAAAGTGTGTTGATGACTTCCTGCTCTTGCTCGGTGTTGTAGATGTCGCCTGCATGGTCAAAGACCTCAGCAATCTCAGGTGCGTGAGCGCGCATCGCGTTGATGATTGCATCTACGCTCCAGAAAAACATCCCCGAGTTCCAGAAGAACTCTCCGCTCTCAAGGAACACGTTGGCGAGTTCTTTGTTGGGTTTCTCGGTGAAGGTTTTTACCTTAGAGAACGCCTCGTCGATGTGCTCGCCTTCTTGGATGTAGCCATATCCAGTCTCGGGACGGTTAGGCTTTATGCCAAAGGTGACGATGGCATCGTCCTTCTCGATGAAGTCAAACGCTTTAAGTACGCAGTCGTTGAAAACGTTTTGCCTTAGTATCAGGTGGTCGCTGGGAGCAACCATTATCTTGGCGTTAGGGTTAATGGCCTTGATGTGCCAAGCCGCCCAGGCATTGCATGGCGCGGTGTTGCGCAACACTGGTTCAAGCAGAATCTGACTCGGCTTGATGTCGGGTAGTTGTTCTTGTATAATACTGGCATATTTTTCGTTGGTGAGAAGGATGATGTTCTCTGTGGGGATAATATCAGCAAGCCTGTCGTAAGTGAGTTGCAGCAGGCTGCGACCTGTGCCCAGGAAGTCTATGAACTGTTTGGGCATAGCGGTGCGGCTATAGGGCCAGAACCGGCTACCTACGCCGCCACACATTATTACGCAAAATCGGTCTTGTTTCATTCTGATTTATGTGGTTTTTGTTGTGGAGTATTAGTTGTTATTGTCGTTGTCGGTTTGATTCACTTTAAGGGTGACTAGTTCAAGTCGTGCGCCGCTCTTCTTGGTGATGTTCACGGTGAACTGGTCGATAGTGTGCTCCTCGCCTTGATTTGGGATAACCTCCAGACGGTTGACGATATAGCCTGCAATGGTTTGGTAGTCATCGCTCTCGGGGAGGTCGAGGTCAAACATCTCGTTGATGCGCTCAATCTCCATGCGCCCCGAGAGTTCGTAGGTGTTCTCACTCGTCTTGCGGGCTATGAGTTTGCGGCGGTCGTGCTCATCTTCAATATCGCCAAATATCTCTTCTACCAGGTCTTCGAGAGTCACCATGCCTGCCGTTCCGCCAAACTCATCGACCACAATCGCCATGCTCTTTTTCTCTTTGAGCAGGTTTTGCATCATTTTTTTTGCGAGCATGGTCTCGGGGGCGATAATCACGGGCTTGATTTGGTCTTTCCAGTTCACGTCGGGCTTGAACAACTCGCTTACCTGGATGAAGCCCAGCACATTGTCGATGTCGTCGTGATAGACCACGAGTTTTGACAGTCCTGATTTGGTGAATAGTTGGCTCAACTCCTCACGACTGGTCTCGGCGATATCCACACCAACTATCTCGTTGCGTGGTATCATGCAGTCACGCAGGCGAGTGTCGCTGAAGTCGAGTGCGTTCTCAAAAATTTTCACCTCGCGCTCCACCTCTTTGTTCTCATCCTCGCTCTTGTCGATGTTCTCTTGCAGATAGTCGTCGAGTTCGCCCACTGAGATGAGTCTTATCTCCTTTTTTTCGTTCTTGATGCCAAATAGGCGCATGAGAATTGACGACAGCCACGAAGTGAACTGCGAGATAGGGTAGAGCAGCAGATAAAGGAACAGCAGCGGCACGGCAAAGATGCGTAGCGAGCGGTTAGGGTTGATGCGGAAGATGTTCTTAGGCAGGAACTCGCTCATCACCACCACGATGGCGGTGGAGATAAGAGTTTGCACAAGCAGAATCAGTGCTTCATTGTTAGCTCCGAGCCACCCCTCAAGCGGTGTCTTAAGCAGCCATGCGATGCCAATACCATATACCACATGCACGATGTTGTTGCCCACGAGCATGGTTGAGATAAATGTCTCGCGGTGAGCGTAGAAGATGTTGAGAATCTGACTTACCAGGCCGCCCTTCTTGATGTCGATTTCGGTCTTAACTTTGTTAGACGACACAAATGCTATCTCCATTCCCGAGAAGAATCCCGCGAACACAAGTGCTGTAATGGTAAGAATGAGATATGGTGTTAATTGTTCCACTGGGCTTCAATTATTAAAAAGTCGGGAATCGAGTATCGTTGACAGGCACTATGGCTTGCACACGATTTACCTTGTAGGTGGTAAGTTTCTCGTTTGACTCATAGCCATAGCCTTCAAGTATCTTCTCTTGCGCCTGCATTCTGATGAATGAGTCGCTGTAGTATTTGCTTGCCTTGCGGTCCCAGAACATCTGGTTGGTCTCTATTTTGCTGCCGTCTCTGTTAGTGATGGTGACCATGCTGTTGAGGCTCCACAATGCTTTCTCCTCGTCGTAGTAGGCCGAGTCACAGGTTATCTCACTGCCATCCTTGTCGTGGATGGTGATGTTGCCAGTGATGTTGAGCATGCGAGTGGTGCGGTCGTAGTGTGCCGAGTCGCATTTCATCGACATTTTTACGTCAAAACTCTTTTTGTCGAGTTCCTCGGCGATAAGACCATCGGGGAACACCCAATGTGGATGTTCCTGTTCTTCGTAGGCGAGCCATGTCTTTGTGGTGATGCGGTATCTTGTCTCTCCTGAGTCGCTGAGCAGTGTCTGCACGTTGTGTGAGACCATTGTGGGCAGATTTGATGCGTCGATTTGTTGGCTGGAGGCGATACCGCCATCATCCTTGCAGCCCGAGGCTATCAAGATGATAATTAAGATTGCAATAACAAAAAAGTACCTACTTTGCTTCATTATTTCTTCTCAACAAAGTTGAGCAATTAATCTTTTTAGTTCTATCTAGACTTTCTAGAAATTCTAGACATACTAGAAAATCTAAAAACACATAACACTTAAAATTTAACCCTTATCACTTTTATCTAATCTTATTCTTCCAGAACCACATTTCGTTGAAGTTTACGCTCACAGTAATGTTGAGGTAATCCTCCTTGATGAGGTTGACAGGAGTGGTGTAGCGGTGGCGCCATTCCACACCCAGGTTAACCAGCGTCTTGTTGCCCGCTAGTGCGGGGAATGAGAATCCTAGTCCCACACCATAGTCTTTCACGTCATTGCCGCTCACGTTCATGTAGTCGTTGTTGTAGAACGCACCCACTCGGTAGGTCATGCGGTTAAAGTAGTTGCCGCGGGGGTTGGGAAGATAGGACATGCCTGCCGACACTTTCCAGCGGTCGTTCCACTTGGTTTGTGGTGCCTCGAAGTAGTCGAGGGGTGTGTATTTGGCTTTTGACCACTGCTGATAGGTGTAGTCAAGCTCAATATTCAAGCGGTTGTCGTAGGTGTAGCTCACACCGGCGCCAAAGGTGTTGGGCAGCTCATAGTTGCCCTTCATGTTGATGTTGGCAATAGTATCATACACGACCACCTTGTTGCCATTTTTGTCTGTTATGACATCTTGGTTGATGTCGGCCATTCTGCCCATTGCCGTGCCGTGGAGCGACTTCTTGGGCTGGTAAGTGAGTCCTAACACCACCTTGTTCTTGCGCGAGATGTTGAAGGCATATTGCAGTCCGGCACGCATGTTCCAATCCCTTACCTCCATATTGCGTGTAAATTGTGTGGACGTGGTGTATTCCACGTTTGTGGTGTTGGTGGTAGTGCCAAAGAGATAAGAGAAGTTGGCTCCTATCGACAAGCCCTTAAAAGGCTGGTATCCCACACCGGCAAAGAGTTCGGACAAGCCACCAGTGCCTATACGTGAGTCGTAACCATTGGAAAGGTCTCCGCCAAAGCTGTATCCCACACTCGAGAAGGGTACTAAGCCAATGGCGGCACCCAGATTCTTGGCGAGTCGGAACTCCATGGTGATATAGTCGAGTCCACCTCCTAAGTTGTATCCGCTTTTGTCGCCTTCTTTCGACCAACAGTTGGTCAAGTCAATGCCCATGTCCCATAAGAAAGTGAGAGAATCGACCTGCGAGTAGCTGGCGGGATTCATGACGTTGACTTGTCGACCGTTTTGCATAGCAATACCCACGCCACCCATCGCGCGCTGTATGCCAGTGGCATTGTCGCTGAGGACGCCATAGCCAAGTTTGGAGTAGGGTGTTGTCGATGATTGTGCCATTGCGGGCATGTGGCAAGCAGCCACAAGCACCATTGTTGATATGATGTATTTAAATACTTTCATTTATTGGATTATTTGATTTTTCTACCAAAGTGCAAAGTTAGTAAATACTATTCAATAAAAGCGGTTTTCTACATTTTTTAGCATTTATAGTATTTACTTTACTTCCTTGTCTTCCTTCTTGCTTTTTTTGTCGTTGGTGAGCTTTGAGAGCATCAATGTGGCATAGATTTGAATCACGGCTCCAGCGAGCAGGAAAGCCACCCAACTGCGTTGCATGTCGAAGTTGGAGGAAAAGCGGCAGTAGGCTGCAATGCAATACACTATGCCCGCCATTATGTTCATCCTAGAGAGGCGTTTAATCCTGATCTCGTCGCTCGGGCTAGGGATTAAAAACTGTGCCACCAGAGTGCCTACAGCACCGGCAGCCATCAGCCATCGTTGCCACGCTGGCATGGGGGTTATGAAGAGAGGTACAACTGCTGCTGCCAGCAATAACGTCATTGACAGGCAAAGCAGGAAGTTGCCTATAATTATTTGTTTGGTATTCTTGCTCATTTTCTATCTAATATTTGTCTTATAAACATCTTCGTTTGTGCGTTTCATGCCATACTGCTCACGCGCGAGTTTCTCGAGGTTTTCCTTGTCGGTGTCGAGCTCGCGGAATTTCTTCTCATAATACATGGCTGAGTCCTCCTTGCTCTTGATTTGAGCATTGAGATTGTTGATTTCTGACTTCTGCTTGGATATTTCCATGTAGTTGTATTCGCCAAAGAACAGCATCATAAGGATAAATGCCAAGAAAATCAGAAATGGCAAGTTAAGCCACAGCGGTAGCCACTTGGGACGTTTGATTTTTATATTCATTTCGTTATCGTTTTACTCGTAAATTAGACTGCGAAATTAGCAATAATTCCTAATATTTACAATAATAATTGCACGTTTAACAATTATTTTAAAAGCCGACAATTTTCCCCTCGAAATATCGCTTGCTCGAACGCGCGAATACTCGATTAATCGAGCTATCGAAAAGTTAATTGGCCTTAGCTGTCTTCTAGCAATCCTGGGCGCAGCTTTTTGGTGCGGGCGAGGGCTTGCTCCATTTTCCATTCCTCGATTTTGGCGAAGTTGCCGCTGAGCAATATCTCGGGCACTTGCCAACCGTTGAACTCGGCGGGGCGGGTATAAACTGGCGCTTCGAGCAGGTTGTCCTGAAAGGAGTCGCTCAGCGCGCTCTGCTCGTCGCCAATGGCACCCGGGATGAGGCGCACTACGGCGTCGGCGATTATCGCGGCTGGCAGTTCGCCTCCAGTGAGCACATAGTTGCCAATAGAGATTTCTCGTGTGATAAGGTGCTCACGGATGCGGTAATCCACACCCTTGTAGTGCCCGCACAAGATGATGATGTTCTGTGCCAGTGACAGCTGGTTGGCAAGCGGCTGGTCAAACATCTCGCCGTCGGGCGAGGTGAAAATCACTTCGTCATAGTCACGCTCGCTCTTGAGCTGCTCGATGCAGCGGAACACCGGCTCAATCTGCATCACCATGCCTGCCTCGCCCCCAAAGGGGTAGTCGTCAACCTTGCGGTGCTTGCGCAGCGACCAGTCACGCAGGTTGTGGATGTGGATTTCTACCAATCCCTTGTCTTGCGCTCGTTGCACGATGCTGCAGTGCAGAGGCGACTCCAGTGCCTCGGGCATCACGGTGAGTATGTCAATTCGCATCATAGCTATTTCTTGTTCTTGTTTTCCTTAGCTTTATTTACCACCTCGTCGTAGTCGTACCTGTCATAGACCATCCTCTTCTTGGTCTTGTATTCGGGACTTGAGATGTCGCGGGTGGCATCGTAATACTTGGTTTTGATGCCTCCCAGACGCAGCAGCATGACGCTCACGTCAAGGCTGATGCCGGGGCGGTCAACGGCGGCGCGCATCTGCTTCACCAGTTCGGGATGCTTGGCGATGAAGGTGTCGCTGCACCACACCATAAAGGGCACGTCGTTGTCGCAGTGGAAGTAGTCGGCCTCGGCACGCGTGCCGCCTTGACGCCCGCAATGGTTGCGGAAGTCATAGGCCTCGTCGCCGTGGTCGGGCAGGTAAATCACCACGGTGTTCTTGTCGCGCCAGATGTCGAAGATGGCCTTCATCACGGCATCGTTATAGATAGTGGCATTATCGTAATGCGCGATATATTCTTTGACTTCTTTTGTGACATAATCCTCGGTGCGGTGGATAGAGTCGGCATTAAACGTCTCAAAGCCTTTGCCCTTGGGATAGCGGTACTCGGGATTCACGTGCTGCCCTTTGAGGTGGAAGATGTAAAGGTTGTGCTTTCCAGGCGGCACTTTGGAGTTTGATTTGAAGTCGGCAATCATCTGACCGTCATGCTTGAACGGTATCGACGACATCTCATCATAGCTTAGCTTGGCGATGGTGTCGTTGTAGAGGAAAGCGTTCACCGAGATGGTGTAAAGCTCGGTCTTCTGATACTCGCGCTGCATGTCCCAAATATACACCTTGTAGCCAGCACGACGGAACACGGTGGGGAACATGGGGCTCTCATACCAGTACTCATTCTTTGTCATGTCATTGAGCGAGAAGAAGTTCTTCTGCACAGTAGATGTGGCATTGTAGGGGCTTATCATGTCGTTGAACACGATAAGGTTGCCGCGGTCGCGCTCCCTAATCATATAGGGCGTGGTGTTGTGCTCATAGCCATAGAGGGCGGCATGGCTTTTGATATAGCTCTCGCCAAAGACCATCACCACATTCAGCGAGTCCTGCTCAGTGACCTCAATAGGAGTCTTATACACCTCTCGAGCTACGTCAATTGCCTGCGCCACATCGGCATGGCTGGTGCTCAGGTAGCTGAAGGAGTAGATCACGCTGCTCACATTATCGAGGGCGTTAGTGCCAAAGTCGGCAACCCAGTTGCTCAGGTCTTTGGAGTGCTTGCAGGTCGCCATCCTCACATAGTTGTGGCTGTAGTATGCGCCAAAGAGGATGAGCGGTAACAGCAGCACCATGAGCACAACCTTCATCGCCTTTTTGTGGGCTAACCTGTTGAAAAACTCTCGGAGCCACTCGGCAAGCGCCACCACTATGATTATGGCTACTACGATGCCGTAGGTGATAAGACTTGGTGTGGCAAATGCATAAGTGGTGATGAACTCGCTCGCCTCGCTCTCGTTAGTCTCGGCAAGAAGGGTGAACAGGCGTGCCCCGATTCCCATCTCAAAGTTCAGATCCACAAAGATATAGGTTGCCTCAAGCAGAATCACCAGGAAGTAGATGATACACTTATAAGCCATCCTAATAGGACGCTTCTTGCACAGGTGAAGTCCCAGCGTCAAGATGTAGCTCACAAAGGTGCCTAGCGCCAGGCAACGCAGTGCGTGATCCCAATGGTTGCCGTCGAGATAGAAGCATCCCACGAGGTAGCCAAACGTCACCCCGCAGTTGATAAACCACATCGCAAGGAAGAAGTTGAAGTCTTCGATGATAGGCTTTATAACCCACTTCGTTGCCTTCAAAAGCCACCTTCCAAATGCCTTTATTTTCTCTTTATATTTCATTGATTATTTTAGTCTTTCTCAAAAAATCGTGCAAAATTACACATTATTTTTAAAAGGAGGATAAGGAATTAAAGGAATTAAATGAATTAAAGGAGGAAAAGGAAATAAATGCACAAATAAATGCGCCGAAAACAGAAAAACGCAAGCAGGTTTTCAGGCTGCTTGCGTTTTTAGATTGTCAAGGATGGGTGATGTTACTTCACGATGATCTTTTTGCCGTTGTGGATGTAGATGCCAGGAGCGGTTGGCATGCTGTTGAACTTAACACCCATCAGGTTGTAGTAAGCGTTGTCGACCTTAGTGTCAACGCCAACTGTGCTGATTGCCTCGGGTTGCTTCTTGTTGACGAACATACGTAGTGCGCCATTGAAATCTCTCAATACTGCTAAGTTAATCTCATAAGTTCCAGCATCCTGAATGCGGAAGTTTGCGCCACTCTCGCCTTGCACGGTCGCGATACCTTGACCCAGCATGTCATCGTTGATCAGGAAGTAGCCCACGTTGTTTTCGTCTTGACCACCAAACCAGATTGTGCTGCCATCCTCGTCATAAGCGATAACCTTGAACTCAGCTCCAGCCTCAAACTCAACTTCTGCACTATCATACTCGTCGAAAGCGATGCGGCCACCCTCGGCGGTCTGGTTCCAATCATTGAAGGTTCCTACCAGGAAGAAGCCCTCTTCGGGAGTCTCTTCTTCATAGGTGTAAGTAATCTCGGTGAGTGGCAGCTCTACGTTAGTGCCGCAGCCGAGTGTGGCGGTAGAATTTGGCCAGTAATCACCTTGAGCAAAATCAAGGAAGCTGCTCCAGTTGTTGGTGTAAGTCATTGCCTTGCCACTGATGCCAGAGGTGTAGAAGGGAGCGTAATCGCTACCCATGGTGCAGTTGTCGTCATCCTGTGCGTCAAACACGATGGTCACAAGCAGACTCTTGCCAGGAGTGAAGGCGAAATCTACCGGGAATTCCATAACATAGTCTTCGCCATAATATTCCTGCAGGTTAATGTCTAACTGCGCCTCTGCCACCTGCTCGTCAAACTCGATGAATTGCTTTACTCCTTGTTCATTTTTTGGGAACTCTGTAGCATCGGTTTCTTGAAGATAAAGCTTCACTCTGCGAGTAATTTCTTCAAATGACTCACAATAGAATTTGAACTTCAGATTTGCGATCGACACGTTCTCCTTGCCTTCCATGTCGGCAAGCAAGTCGGGCGTGTAAATCATCTGTGCTCCAGTGTGGGCAATATAGAAGTTGGTAGGAGCCATGTCGAAGTAGGAACCATTGTAGGTTGAAGCACCGTCCCATTCGCCCACGTTGATAGTGCCTTCAATCTGGGCCTGGGCACTAAACGTCAGAGCAGCAATCGCTGCGAGAATCATGTAAAATTTCTTCATAACAAAATGCAATTAAAGGGTTAATAATAACTATAAATAAATGATATTTCACGATGCAAAATTACTGCTTTCTAGAATTGACTACAATCGCTAAGAATAGGTAATTTTGCTTAAAACACTAATCAATGGTTGCAGTTATAATAAACTATCTGTTGTATTTGAAGCTCGAGCCACCAAGGAACTCACGCATGATGCTTGTGGGCGGGATTTCCTTGTCATCGACGGGGATGAAATAGTGGATGAACTTGAGCAGGCGGTGCGCCTCGGAATATTCGGGGCAATTCTTTGGCACTGTTGAGAGAATGAGCTCGGCATAGGGTCGCAGCACGGCAAACTCGATGTTGAGCGCCGAGTTAAACATCATGTCGGCATTCTCCTGATAAGGCGCAATCCATTTCTCCTCTGATTGGCACACATTCTTCCAGTGGCTTATGGTCTCGGTTGCGCTGAAAGCACCCTTGTTGTAGTCGCGGATGATGCGGCGCAGCAGGCGGTTGTCGCTGGTAGGTACCCAGTTGTGGTCGTCGAGCGAGATGCTGGTTAGGGTGGAGATAAACACCTTAAACTTCTTGCTGTCGGGGATGCGCTCGGTGAGCATGGGGTTAAGGGCGTGAATACCCTCGATGATGAGCACAGTGTCGTTTTTGAGTTTTAGCTTCTTACCGTTATACTCCCTTTTTCCGGTAACGAAGTTGAACTCAGGAATCTCAACGCGCTCGCCATTCATAAGCTTTGTCAGATGGTCTTCCAGAAGTTCGCAGTCCACAGCTTTGATGTTGTCGAAGTCATATTCGCCATTGGGCAGCAGCGGGGTGTCCTCGCGGTTGACGAAATAGTCGTCGGTAGAGAACGACAATGGACGCAGTCCGCAAGCCAACAATTGGATTGACAGACGTTTGCAGAAAGTGGTCTTTCCCGAGCTGGAAGGCCCAGTGATAAGCACTAGGCGGATGGGATTCTCCTTGTCACGGAAGCGACGGTCAATCTCCTCGGCGATTTGCACGATTTTCTTCTCCTGCAACGCCTCGCTCACCTGTATGAGCTCAGAGGCATAGCCGTTGAGAATCGCCTTGTTCACGTCACCGGCGTTAGATTGCCTCATAATCACATCCCAATGTACTTTCTCGGCAAACATCTCGAAGGTGTGTGGCATGTCACGCATGGGCGACAGCTGCGTAGGGTTCTCCCAGTCGTGAACACGCAGCAGCAAACCGTCTTTGTACCTTATTACATCCCAAACTTTAATATACCCAGCCGAGGGCAAGAGCGGGCCATAGAAATAGTCTGCCGTATCTTCCAGTGTGAAGTAGTCACTGTAGATTTGTCCACTCGACTCCAGCAGTTTAACTTTGTCGGCAAAACCGCGTTCGGCGAAAACCTTGATAGCTTGTTCGGTTGTCGCTTCATGACGGTGGAACACCATGTCGTTATCAACAATCTCACGCATGCGAGCCCTAATGCGCTCAATATCCTCATCGGTCACTGGTTCACCATTCTTCTTCCTTAGGTTGCAGTAGTAGCCGCCCGAGATGGGGTGCTCAATAAAGAGTTTGCTGCCGGGGCAGGTATCGCTGGTTGCCTTATAAAGCACGAAGCACAGCGAGCGCACATAAACTCTGAATCCTGAGCCACGGCGCGCGTCCATAAACTCGACATCGCGGTTCTGGAACAGCCTGAATTTCAGGCCTTGCGAGGCATTGTTCACCTTTGCCGACACCACAGGGTACTGGAACTGCAACTCATCGGCAAACGCATTGTAAACTTCGAGTAGAGACGTTCCCTCCGGAAATTCTCTAGTCACATTGTTGTTTTTGCATCGGATTTGTAACATTTTGGGAGTGATTTTATAAAGTTATGTATTGATTACTTTCAACTTTTTTCCATCAACAGTGAAGTGGATGTCGTGGTCAGAGAACCGCATGCCGTAAACCTTAGTCGGGTCATCGTGGTAATGTGGTCGAGGGTCTAAGGCAAGAGTCTGCCGCAAAGCTTCGAGCTGCTTGGGCGAGAACTGTTGCGCAATTTCATCAGGAATATATATGTCGAGAACTTGCCAGTCGTTGCTGTCAACGAATCCACAGCGAGCCTCGGGATAAGCGTCGGCGTAGGTAATGTAGGGTTTTATGTCATAAATTGGCGTGCCGTCCATCAAGTCGGCTCCAGTGACATGAATCACAGGGCCTTGAGGAGTGTTAAGCTCAATTCGTTCCAGTTTCACCGCCGAAAGCCCAAGACGGTTGTGGCGGTAGGGCGAGCGGGTGGCAAAGACCCCGATTCGGGTGTTGCCTCCGAGCCGTGGCGGACGCACCGTGGGCGATGTGGCGGCGTGCTTGTTGGCCGAAAATTCCCAGATGAGCCAGATGTAGTCAAACTCGTCAAGCCCCCTAACGCTGTCGGGGTTACGGAATTGCGGCTCAAGCACTATAGTCCCCTCCAGAGCGCTCACAATCCCACTTTGGCGCGGAATGCCAAACTTCTCCTTAAACGGCGAGTGGAATGTGGCGATGGGGGTGATTTCCATAATCTCAAGAATTTATGCGTTGATGTTGCAATATCTCAAAAGCTTTTTCAAGGATGGTGTCCTTACCCTGCGCCATGTCGGCTTCGGTCATATCGACCTTGACGTCGGGCTCCACACCAAATTCCGTGAGTTTTCCGTCAGGACCAGTGATTGGGGCTGCCGAGAAGCGTATGCTCCAGCCATTTGGCAACTCGCTGGTGAAGGGCAGTCCGCAGCCACCTCCTGTAGTGTCGCCCACAATTGTGGCATTGGGCAGCGACTTCATAATGGAAACGAAATTATTGGTCGCGCTGAACGAGCCTCGGTTGGTGAGCACCACAATGGGCTTGTTGTAATGCACACGTCCCCGCGCTGGCTCGAAATAGTATTCGTAAGGCTCAGAGAAATCGTTATGCCCCTTGCCCGTCTTGTGCTGAATGGAGCCGGCAAAGATGCGCTCGTCGATGAAACGCCCAATCAGGGTCTCGACGTTAGTGAGATAACCTCCGCCGTTGTTGCGCACGTCGATAATGAGTCCGTCGCTCGCTGCCAGGTCGTTAAGCACGATATCGAGGTTTCCGTCGCCAATACCGCTGGTGAAGTCGCCATAGTACATATAGGCATAATTGTTTGACAGAATTTGATATTTGATGCCCGAGGCGTGGCGGTAGTTGAAGTTCAGGTAGTGTTCATCGATGAGGCGCTCATTGTAGTTCTCGGGATATTGTTCCCAAATCCAGTCACGCGACACGTCGTAGGACGAAATCAGGTTCACATGTCCGTCTTGCAGCTCCTTGAGCATCTCGCTGCACAAGTCAAAGAGTTCGCGGCTGGTAATGTCTTTTGAAATCCTGCCGCGGTAGCGGGTGCGCACCTCCTGCCAGTCGATGTCCTTGTAGGCGAAGAAGCAGTAGTGCTCATCGAGGATGGTCCACAGAGCGTCGAAATTGCCGTAAGGGTCGTTCTTCCACTCCACCTCCTCATGACACGCCGCAAGAGGCAGCAGAGCCACAATTAGCAATAATATGTTCAATAGACGCTTCATTGATAAACCGATGATATTACCTTGTTGTTCAACTTGTTTCTGTTCTTGGCTCCTATGTTCAGGAACTCTCCGCCTAGACCTATCACGAGATAGTGCCCCATGTCGCGGGTGCTGATGTTGTTGATCCACGACGTGCTCACTCGGTTGCGGTAACCTATCCTGAGAATGGTGTTGCCAAGATGCAGGTCGGCCGAGAGCATGTGGTCGAGGTCGAAGCGGTTGCCCCACCAGCCGAAATGGGCGAGGTTGCTGTGATTGCCCAGATAAATTTCGTAATACGCCTCGTCATAATCAGGCGCGAAGAATGCCCCAATTACTGGCAGTGACGCCTGATAGCGTAAGGTGATGGGCAGTCGCTTGATGTGGGTGTTGTAGATGGCTTGCCCCAACAGCCCCACGTTCCAGTGGATGCGGGCTGAGACCACATTATTACTGTTGTTGGCGTTGTAAAGCACGCCGCCACGCAGTTGGGTAGCTCCACCGAGCTGGAACTGAAGTCCAGGTGTGAACACATCGTTCCAGCGGTGCATCATGCCCCACCTGCCATCTACCATGAGCGAGTGCATAGTGTGGTTGCCAGCGGGATTGTTGGTGTAGTCGTAGTCAACTCCCACGCTCAACTGCCTAGTCCAACTCTCAGGCGCAAAGCCTGTTGCCTGCTGTGCCTCGTAGTTGAGCGCGATGGCATGCCCGCCATATCTTACTGACGAGAGATAGGTGTCGAGCTGTGACATGTGGCCATATTGAGCCGAGATGATAGTTGCCACAGGCCGCAACGGTTTCTCGTCGCTGCTGTCTTGCGCCATCGCGCACTGCCAGCTCCATGTCCCTAAGAACATGATAAGAAGAAACCGTATGTCAATCTTGCGTGTCACTTAAAAGTTTAGTGTTTAGAGTTTATTGTTTAGAGGATTTCTTCGCTTTCTATCCTTTCTCTTATTAAGTTTGAGGGTCATCGTCTTCAAAAAGACGTGTCTGTCCTGTGAGTTTGTCGAGGACTTCCTGCTGGCTGATGTCGTCGCTGAGTTCCTCACCTCCTTCGATAGCGGGTTCCTCGCCTTCTTGCGGAAGGTCTTCCTCCACGATGCGTGGCTCAAGTTCGGTGACTGTCTCTACGTTGTAGTTGGTAAGTCGCTTGCCCTTGGCATGGAAACTCTTCACAGCGATAAACTCCTCGCCATCAACTATCAAATTCTCGCGGAAGCTGTCATCACCGCCGAATTTTACCTCAAAACGGGGATATTTCTCGTTGGTAAGGAGGATTAGCGAAGACTCGGGATTGTCGCCAATCATGCGCTGCTTCTTGTTGCTGTCCTCGAGCGTGAAGCGTTTGAGATAGACATATCCCTGGTCGGCATCGTTGAGGATGGCGGTCCACACCATGCCTGGGTCATATTTCATGATGCGCATGATGCCCTCCTCATAGTGGTTGGTAGCCTCGCTGGTGGTAGTGTAGAAATCGCCGTTCTTCGTTATCACGAGCACACGGTCGTCGCCGGCAAACTTGCCCAGCGAGATGCCGTGACCCTCGTAGTTGAGGCGCAGGATGTCCTGGTCGAACCACACCTCGCGGTCGCCCAATGTGGAGCGTCCTTGCTCCTTGAGGGTGATGCGGTGTATCTCGTTCTTGGTCACCATGTTGCCTCGTGCCGTGCGGCCCTTTATGGCGAGTTCGGCTAAATCAACGTCAAACTGCAACACCCTCAGATGCTTCTTGGGCTTGAGAGTGATGCGCAGCACCTCGGCCTCGCCGTTGGGATTGACGGTGAACCAAACCACCTTCGACCCGGGTTTTCCCTGAGTGATGTCATATTCCTTGTCGCGGGTCACACCGGTGACGGCAAATCGCTTCATATGGGTGGTGCCGCCACGGCCGTCGGTGTAGAGGGCGTTGAAGATTGTACGGGTGTCGTTGCGCTTATACACAGCGAGATACATCACGTTCTTGCCCACATAAATCTTCTCAGCAACCTTGATGACCTTGTACTTGCCATCCTTGTAGAAGATGATGATGTCGTCGATGTCGCTACAGTTGCAGACGTACTCATCCTTCTTGAGCGAGGTGCCGATAAAGCCTTCCTGACGGTTGATATAGAGTTTTTCGTTGGCCTCAGCTACTTTGCTGGCAACGATGGTGTCGAAGTCGCGGATAGTGGTCTTGCGTGGATGCAGATGGCCGTATTTCTTCTTCAGGTTCTCATACCAGTTGATGGTGTGCTCCACGAGGTGCGCGAGTTTGTAGTCGATGTCGGCAAGTCGCTCGTTGAGCATGGCAATGTAGTTGTCGGCCTTGTCGCTGTTGAACTTGACGATGCGCTTCATCTTGATTTCCATCAGGCGCAGGATGTCGTCGCGAGTGATGGCGCGGTAGAACTGTGGCTTGAACGGCTCCAAACGCTTGTCGATATGGTTCACGGCAGCGTCCTCGTCTTTGGCTTGCTCATAGCCTCTATCCTTATAGATGCGCTCCTCGATGAAGATTTTCTCGAGCGAGGCAAAGAACAGCGACTCCATAGTGTCGAGACGCTGTATCTCGAGTTCGCGCCGCAGGATGTCCTTGGTATGGTCCACGCTGAACTGCAGCAAGTGAGTGGCGGTGAGGAACTGAGGCTTCTCGTCCTTAATGACGCAGATGTTAGGCGATATGCTGGTCTCGCAGTCGCTGAAGGCGTAGAGTGCGTCAATCGCCTTGTCGCTCGAAGTGCCAGGCTGCAGGGTGACGATAATCTCGGCGGTCGAGGAGGTGTTGTCCTCCACCTTCTTGATTTTTATCTTGCCTTTTTCGGCGGCACGCAGGATGGAGTCGATGAGCGTGCTGGTAGTCTTGCCGTAGGGCAAATCCTTTACGAGCAACGTCTTGTTGTCGAGTTTCTCAATCTTGGTGCGCACCCTCACGCTGCCTCCACGCTCGCCGTCGCGGTAGTTGTTCACATCCACATATCCGCCCGTTGGGAAGTCGGGATAGAGCTGGAACTCCTCGCCTTTGAGGTAGGCTACGGCAGCATCGAGTATCTCGTTGAAGTTATGAGGCAGAATCTTGCACGACAGACCCACGGCGATACCCTCGGCGCCTTGCGCCAGCAACAGCGGAAACTTCACAGGAAGGGTGATAGGCTCACGATTGCGGCCGTCGTAGCTCATGGTCCAGTCGGTGACCTTGTTGTCGAAAGCCACTTCAAGGGCAAACTCGCTAAGCCTTGCCTCGATGTAACGAGGGGCAGCGGCGCCGTCGCCAGTGAGGATGTTACCCCAGTTTCCCTGAGTGTCGATAAGCAGCTCCTTCTGTCCTAGCTGCACCAGTGCGTCGCCAATCGAGGCGTCGCCGTGAGGGTGGTAGTGCATAGTGTCGCCCACGATACCGGCAACCTTGGTATAGTGGCCGTCGTCGCTCTCTTTCATCACATGGAGGATGCGGCGCTGCACAGGCTTGAGACCGTCCTCAATGTGCGGGATGGCGCGCTCTAGAATCACATAGCTGGCATAGTCGATAAACCAGTTCTCATACATTCCCGACAAGCGCAACTTCTTGTCCTTGTTGGGAATGCTAGAGGGAACGTGAGGCGTGGGGTTAGAATCGGGCGAGGCAGGTGAAGCAGCCGAATCATTTGATTCGTTTAACCCCTGTGGCTCAGTTGACTCATTTACTTCCTCATTTATGTTATTATCGTCATTCATATCTTGTTTTGTGGCTTTTTGAATAAAATGCTCACGCTCGGAATACAAAGAACAGTGTCTTGTCTTCTCTCGCTTAATCGCATTTTTCTAAAGTGAGTGTCGCAATAGTAGCAATTAATCGGCAAAGTTAGTAATTTTTTGCCAAAATATCCACTAGAAAATCGAAAAACCACCTTTAATTTAAATAATTCTCATCGTAGTTTCCACATTTTTTTCGAAATCATAGCCATCTGGGTCTAGAATATGAGTGAAAAATCCCCCACGAAGGCTCTCGCGGGGGATTTAGGGTGTGTGTTTTATGGTTAAGATGTTATCTTGCCACTTTGAGGGTTGTAGTTTGGTTGCCGTCGGTGGCTCGCAGGATGTAGATGCCGCGACTCAACATATTGAGGTTGATGCTGTTGCTGCCTTCCGCCAACCTTTGGCCGTTGATGTTGTAAACCTCAATCATTCCGGGAAAAAAGGCCACATTGCCGTTGATGGTGATTGCCTTTTTGCTGTCGGCCACGTTCTCAATGACAGTAGAAACCTCGATTTCTCTCACGCCATTCTCGTCAATCTGGAAGTAGAAGTCGCGGTCGGCTGTGATGTTATAGTCGGGCAGCTGTTTGCCGTTGTTCCAGTTGTTGAAGATGAGGTTGTAGTTGCCTCCCTCGGTGTCGAGCAGGAACACTTTGTAGGTAGTAGCCTTGTCGAAGCTCACCTCACCCACGCTTGCCTCACCTGGCCATGCGCCGAAGAGTTCGCTGTCGCCCCAAGCGTAGAGACCCAGAGCGTCCCAGCCAGTTTGGTCATCAACATAGATGTAGTATTTTGATGCTGGAATTGTGGGGAGTTCGCCGCTGATGCTGAAGTCGTCGATGCCAATCGCCATAGCCGCGTTGGCAGCGTCGCCGCTTGCCACAGTGATGTTCCAGGCGAGGTAGAGGTCGCAGCCGCGTGAGATGGGCACGTCGAGCACGTCGCTCACTGCCACTGTCTCGCCAGGTACGCTGGCATATCCTGCAGTCTCGCTGTCGGGAGCGAAATAGGTGCGGAACTTGTCGCCTGCACTGGTCCAGTTGCGTCCGTCAATCGAGTAGTAGAGCTGTACGGCAAAGCCTGCGGCGTTAGAGCCCTTGCGGTATTTCTCCACGTTGTAGCTCACGTTCACATTCTCGATGTTCTTCTTGCCTGTGTTGAGCAGGTGGGCATAGAGGTTTACGCAGCGGGTAGCGTCGGCTACGCCTGTTGAGATGCCGCCCAGAGCGCGGTCGCTGGTGTCGTCGGCACCAAAGTTCCATGTTCCGTTCTTGGCGTTGCTGGCGAGATTCACGCCGCCGCTGTACATCGTCTGGGTGTCGGCTTGGTCAAAGCGGCCCACGGTGCGTGGAGCGGTGAGGATGCGGTCGATGCGCCAAGCCTCGGGTAGGGTAGCGGTGGCCGCGTCGCCTATTGCGTTGAAATTCTCAGTGGCGTTCAGAGTCTCCTCGTTGAGCTCGATGGCGGGGAATACAACCACTTCGGTCTCGGCAGCTGCAACTTTCACGGTAGCGTCGGCGCTGAAGCTGCCAGTAGTGGCGTTCACACTAAAGGTGCCATTGGTGCCGTTGCTGGTGAAGACGAGGTTCTCGTCGATGTTGCCACCGTCGCTCAAGGTCATCACCACGGGGTCGGCAGGCTCAACCTCCATGCCGAACTGGTCGCGCACGGTCACTTTGTAGTGCACCTGACCTGCTGTATGGTCAACATAGTTGGTGAAGCCGTTGAGGGCGTTGCTGGCGTAGGTGCGCATACTTGCTGCGTCGCTGGCGCTCAGATCGCTGGGGGCGTAGGTGATAGACGCTGGGTCTTCACCGAAGATAAGGCCATACTCCATTGCTGCAGCCATATAGGTGGCTTTGAGGGTTGGGTGGCGGTCGTCGAGGAACCAAGTGTTGGTGCCGTCGGCGCCCTCGGCGTCATAAACCGCCTGATAAGCTACTCCTACTGGGCAGAGTGTAATACCCAGGTCGAGAGCCACATCCTGATAATTTTTCACGAATGTGCTGTTGAATGCGGTATAGTTTGCCCAATCGCCGCTGTAGGCCCAGTTGATGGGCACGATGATGATGGCGTTAGGATTGGGGCAGTATTCGCGGATGTAGTCAACCCAGCGCTGCACGTTGGCGCGGAAGGCCTCGATGTTGGTGCGTGGAAGCGAACTCTGCTCTTGAAGGATGATGTGGCTCCAGGCCTCGCTGCGCACGAGCATCTTGGCGTCAGGATTGCCGTCTTCGGCTATGCCGTCGCCCTCTTCCCAGTGCGTCTGCAGCGACTTGCCGAGCAGGGTGTGCTTGGTCCAGTTGGCGTTCTTGCCCATAGCGGCAGCGATGTCGTTGAACACTGCATCCTGGTCGTTGTAGTAGATAAGGCTGTTGTTGAGTGACAGCACTTTAACCTCCTCGGGCAACTCGGGAACGAGCACCACGTTGGCAGGTTGCAGAGTCATTGTGGTGGGAGTAGAGGCCGACTTCACGAGGCTGTACTCGCCAGTGCTGAGGTTGAAGGTCACGTCGTAGGTGCCGGCAGCGGTCGAAACCTTGCCGGTGCTGCCCTTGACGAGAGTGCCGCTGGTGTTGTCGCCAGTGAGGTCGCTCTCAGCGCCCCACACGCCCACCATGCCCAAGCGCTGATAGATGCGCCAGTGGCTGAAGCCATCCTCGCCGGCAGGCATTGTCACCTGACCAGTGAAGATATTGTTCTCGGTGAGTTGGAGTTCACCGCTGGTGTCCATATAGTTCCAGTCGTTGTTGTCGCCAATCACATATACCGAAGTGAGGCCAGTCTCGTCGTCATCGCTCTGAAGCAGCAGAGTGGCGCTGCCATTGGCGATGGTGAGGATAATTTTCTTGCACACGTAGGTGTTGCCACCGCACGAGATATTGTCGTTGGTGCCGAGCACAAGTGCATAAGGAGTGTCAATCATCGCCGATGTGCCGTTGCTGCCGTAGTTGCATGCCGAGCTCCAGTTGGCGTCGGCAACCTTGAAGGCACCGCTCAGGGTCTTGTTGTAGAGAGTGTAAACTCCGTCGCCCTCGTCGCTGAATTCCCATTCGGCTACAGCGCCCCAACTATTGACCTCGCCGCGCAGGTAAATGCCCGATGCAACGAATGGAGGAATGCTAGGATCTACCCAGCCGGTGTAGTTCTCGGGGTCGTCAATCTCAGTGATTTCGGTTTTGGTGAGGCACAGATAGTAGTCGCGGTTGGCGGTAATGTCAAACGTCTGGCTGTTGCTGCCGCCATCGCTGAAGGTGAGGGTGTAGTTGTTGCCGTCCATGTCGATGGCCCACACCTTATAATTAACGCCATTCACCACCGCGCTGCTCTCAGGCAGCGAGCCGTTCATGTAGAGTGCGCTCCACTTGGTCACATCTTCCACATAGATATATGCGCTCTGGTCCTGCGAGGCGAAGGTGGCGTCAATAACCACATTATCTATAGAGAGGCCCATTGCCTTGTTGGGGCTCGAGCCGCTTGCCACGCTGATGTTCCATGCAAGGTAGAGCTGTTCGCCGGCTGCGAGGCTCACCTTTAGCTGCTTGCCGTTGATGGCAGTAGTGCTGATGGGCACTGTGGCGGCGCCTTGAGTGGCGGCGTCGGGGGCGAAATAGGTGTAGAAGTCGTCGCCCGCGCTGGTCCAGTTAGTGCCGTCGGTCGAGGTGTAGAGCTGCACGGCAAAGCCTGCGGCGTTGTCGCCGTCGCGGTATTTCTCGATGTCGTAGTCGATGGTGAGTTTGCTCACTGGCTCGTCGCCCGCGTTCTTCACGCATGTCATCACGTTGATGCAGCGTGTGCCATTATCAACAGTGGTAGAGAGACCGCCCACCGAGCAGTCGCCAGTCACGCTGCTCGAGAGGAAGTTCCAGGTGCCGTTCTTGGCGTTGCTGGCAAGGCTGGTGCCGCCGCTGTACATCACAGAGGTAGAGGCGCTTGCGAAGCTGCCAACGGTGCGAGCCGCTGTCATGTTGCGATCTACTCGCCATCCCTGAGGCATGTCGAGAAGGGCTTCTCCGGCATTAGCATCCCACATGGCGTCGAAGTCCTGAGTCACTTGCGTGGAGGTAGAAGTCACCTCCAGCACATCTTGCGCTTGGGCGCTGCTCAAGCCGAGCATCACCATAGCCACAAGCAATAAGAATGATAGTTTCTTCATTTTGAGTTGTGTTTATTGGGTTAATGAATTAGTAAACAAATCTGACAGCGCGACAAGGCAATGGAGATATATGCCATTTGTGCTTGTTTTGCCCACTGCAAAATTATCACATTAAATAAAGGGAAAAAACACCTTTATGACAAAATCAAAACCGTTTTAAAAAATAAAACCTTAAGACATAGGAAGTTATGTTGTTTTGTCAGTTGGCAGAATCAAAACCGTTATTATACTCAAAATGTCAGGTTTTGCCGCTTTTGGGCATTTGGCACGCTTTTTGTATTTTTTACACCTGAATATGTGTGACCATGAGATTATGATAATGTATTAATAATAGGAGTGTACTTAAAATTTCCAACTTCCTATCTTTAAGATTTCATTTTCATTTTACATTTCTCATTTTAGTGCAACTTGTCGAAAACAACCGTTTTTGGCAGGTATTATGATAAAAAATGTTAAATGTGTAATATTTACACGTAAAACATTTGGATGTGTAAAATTTACACATTATCTTTGCAGTGTAAAAATTACACAAAATAAAATATCGATTATGATTTCAGCTAACTTTTTCAGGAAACTGATTGGCTTTAAAGCCAGCGAAGAAGCCATCGGCAACGGTGGCGAGAGCACCGAGAGAATTAACACGAGTAACGAATCAGAAAAAAATCAGACAGAGATGAACAGCGAAAATTCTAATCAAAATCAGCAAGAGATTAACAATTCAGAGACTAGCGCTAAGAAAGCACGCATCTACAACCTAATCATCGTTGATGAGAGCGGTTCTATGAGCAGCCTCAAGGAGGTCACTCAATCGGGAGTGAATGAGACCATCAACTCCATTCGTCGAGCTCAGCAGGAGTTTGCCGGCACTCAGGAGCATTTCCTCACTTTGGTCACTTTTGATACCAATGGGTATTCCGAACCTGTGCGCACCTTGTACAATCGCAAGCCGATTGCCGAGGTTGAGGATTTCAACAACTATAACCCAAGTGGTTGCACCCCGCTCTATGATGCCATGGGACAGTCGATCACCGAGTTATATAACTTCATCAAGGACGATGATGATGCCAGTGCAGTGGTGACAGTGCTCACCGACGGCTATGAGAACGCCTCGCGAGAGTGGACCGGTGCCGCCCTTAAGGAGTTTATCGAGAAGCTCACGCAAGAGGGCTGGTCGTTCTCCTACATGGGAAGCAACCACGACGTGAAGGGAGTGAGCTTCAACCTCTCAATCAACAATGTGATTGAGTTCAGCCATGATGTGAAAGGCGTGGGTAGCTCATGGGATCGTGAGAGTTCGGCAAAACTCAATTACTTCCGTAAGATGGACAGGGAGTATCGTCGTGGACGCAGACAATCAAAAGAGGAATGGATTAATCGCAAGCGCCAGATGGCAAGCGAGTATTATGAGAACCGCGTTACTCCTGAGCAAATCTATGATTTGCATGATGGCGAAATCTTCGTCTTCGGCAGCAATCCACAGGGATTTCACAGCGGCGGTGCGGCAAGCGTTGCGATGGGGCGCTTCGGAGCCGTTTGGGGACAAGGCGAAGGCCTGCAAGGCAAGAGTTATGCCATCCCAACCACCTGTCCGCTTGATCAGGTGGCCGAAGCCGTGCAACGTTTCGCCCAGTTTGCCGAGTTGCACCCCGAGATGCGATTCCTTGTCACTCGAGTGGGCTGCGGCATTGCCGGTCACAGCGTCACTGATGTAGCTCCCTTGTTCAAAAGCTGCATCCAGCTCGAGAACGTGTCACTGCCCGCCGAGTTCTGGAAAATTCTTGGTCTGACTATGTAAAAGGTGGAAAGAGGAACGTGGAAGGTGGAACGTGGAAGGTGGAAAGT
>JAFZUL010000059.1 GCA_017618355.1 Muribaculaceae bacterium | reverse complement strand
GTAGGACAACCATTTTGGATACTATCAATCGGCACGAACTTCATGCAACACTGCAATTTCTTTTCATCTGCACCGGTTTTTTTAAATTCCCCTGAAATATCAACCCTTTTCCCAATGGCTGGATAAAGCAATACAGTTTGCGGAGCACCCCAATATTTGTGATAAGCATACATCTGCTTTAAGTCATCATCACTAGGTTTGTTGTCCTTTGGGCATTTCCATTTGGTGTCAATTATAAGAACAGCATTATCGCCTTTAGAAACAACAATATCTGGCCTAATAGTTTTTCCAAAAATTTCACATTCCCAGAATCGTTTTACCTTTTGTGCACTTACATTATAATCTGTCAATCTCCGACGAAGCATCACATACACATATTCTTCCCACAGTCGGTTCATATCAAACATCAAGGCAAGCACGCTGTTGCGGTTGTCAAGACGGTCGGGCATGTAATGCAAGAGTATGAGTTTGGCAATTTCAATGGAACTTTTGTATTCTTCTGACTTGCGGTCAAATCTCAATGATTCGAAAAGCACATCGTTCACCACTACGTCATTCAACTCAGGGAACTCGAAACAAAGAGTTCGGGCACGGTTCGCAATGTAGCTGTTACCCGTAATGTCAGGTATTACTTTCAATGTCTTGTAAAGAATACGGTTACACAAGTGGTTGCGGTCATAGGTCGTGAAATTGACAAAAAATCGTTCCTTATGAACCACATTTTTGATCACGTGTTTGCTCCACACAATCTTGCCCTTCAACGCATTGAGATTGTCGGTCTCCTTGCGATAAGTCTTTATCAAACCCATGTGGAGAAGTCGCTCCACCTCTTCGAGAAACCGCTGCAAAAACACGTCAAGAATAGGACTGCTTCTAAGCTTTTGCTTCGTCTCTGTTGGCGTTTTTGCCTGTAGCCTATACACTGCCTTAAGCATGGAGATCAAGTGGCCTTGCCATGTTTTTTTATTTCCCTCTAAGTTATCAAGATAATTATCTGCCTTTGGTAGCACCTCTATCTGCAGACCGCCAACGCTAAGCACACCCACATACTCCTTAAACTTCACACCATTGTGAATCAACGAGTAATAAGGAAAATATTCGTCTTCCTTATCACCACGAAACTTTTCAAGCAACTCAAGATGCTTACTAGTGAAAGTGCCCCCGCCAACCTTAATCGCTTGATGCTCAAAGACTGTTATGTTTTCAACTTTATTCGCCATTCTTTGATGTTTCTGATGCGTTTAGTTGGGTGTCCTCCAGTGATATATTATCAGAAATAACTTCCCGTTCTTTCCAGTTTTGAATTTTCATTGACTCTAGAGCATCAGTCATTTTTACTTCATTCTTTGATTTGATATTGTATATAACTCCTTCTGGAACATCTATATTCTCAATAGCAAAGGGTGTTTTCTGAGCTTCTTTAGGCTTCTCAAAAAAATCTTTTCCAATTACCATCATGATTTTCTCATAATCGCCATAAAAGTATTCTTGAAGCAACGGGATGATTTTATCGAAGAAAATATCTTTTAATATGTTAGCTTCTTCTTTTTTACTGATATCAATTTCCTCTATGTCGTTTCCATCCTTGTCCTTAATCATAAAATAACTATGACCAATAAGATGGTCACGGTCTTTTAGAACCTCGATACGAGAATTAATTGTCTCAAGTAGGTCTTTAAAAGAACAAGGTACAAAATCTCCATTCTTGATTTTGTAATCTGCAAGCAGTTCTGGTTTTGGCATCATCTCCTCAAAACTGAAGCGGCGACGCAAGGCCGTGTCAAGAGCCTCTACACTGCGGTCAGCAGTATTCATCGTACCAATGATGTAAAGGTTCTTGGGAACTGTAAACTCCTCATTAGAATAGGGCAATTTTACTGACAGTTTTTCTCGCTTGTCTTCTTCAATCAAAGTTATCAACTCACCAAAGATATTCGCCACATTTCCACGATTTATTTCATCAATAATCAAAACATAATTATTAATATGTGATGATGCATTATTGTTTTTAGTTGATTCAATATTCTTTTCAATCGTCCCATAGTTTTGGAGTCCGAAATCTTTTTTCATCACATTAATAATAGCTTTCCTATAATTGTCTAAACCCTTACCAGGAGTGCCTGGTTCTCCCTTATAAACTCGATATAATTGTTCTTTGTTGAATGTCTTTGATGATTGACTCTTATCTCTTACGCCAACTGTTCTATCACATAGTTCTATATTAAAAGATTTACCTTTTTGTAACTGTGGTATATTCAATGAACCTTTTTGCACAAGAGAATTCTCCAAATTACTCCATGCTTTCTCGAAATTATCAACAAAAGAATGACTTGAAGCTGCTTCGCTAATCCTCTTGAAAATACCAGGCTTAATATCATATGTTAAATCGCCTTTCTCATTTGTTTCAGGTTTTATTCCTTCAATAAAGTCCTCATAACTCATCGATTGGTGGAAGGTCGTGAACACAATGCGACCATCCTTTTTCAACTCATTGAATTTCTTTTCTAATTCTTTACGTTGCTCTTTTTCATCTTTTCTATTAGTTAGAGTATCCAATTCTACTTTAGAGAGAAGTCTCTCCAAAGCTCGGTCAACCGTATGATACGTCTTTCCCGTTCCTGGAGGTCCATAGAGAATTAAGTTCAAAGGAAATGTTTCATTCATTTTATCATAATCATTTTCATCTTTATCTTCTTTTTTATCTTCCACTCTTTGTTTTTCATTTTCAAAGACCTTTACTTCTTGTGTATCATCATTTTCAACAATAAAATATTTATTAAATTCATTAGTTAAAGAAGAGCCATCAATTCCTTCTTCTTTAAGATTTTGAGCGACCAAATCAATAATACAGTTCATATATACGTGCATGCCCAAATCACGACGCGTGATATCCTCAGGAAGTACAAGTTTACTTTTATAAAAATCTTGTAATTGATTATAATTATTATCTGCATCTATATTGAAAACATTTTTTAATAAAAATCTCCAGAGCTTATAGTTTACAGGATATTCATCTGGTTTCTGTAGATTTTTAATAATTGAAAAAAGATTCAGAATTGCGTAAGGTATCTTTTTTACTTGAAGCTTAGAACTGTCTATATAATATCTTATAATAGAATCAACATCATTAGAAGTGGAAGCTTTTTTCAATTCATTGAATAAATCCATTATATCTTTTTTTATTCCTGTATCAGTACCAATATTCGCTATAAAATTATCTAAATGAAAAATTTTATCTATTTTACTTATGAATTTCTTGACCTCTCGTTTATCATTTATGATAAAAGAGCCATCTGTGTTCCTTAATTCTTCTACAACTTTTTCTAGGCCATTTTCTTTAATGCTTTGTTCTCTTTGAGCTAACCAATTCTGCTCATTGCTTAAATGTTTATCATAACTGCTTTTATAATTTTTTTTCACATCATCTAAAGATAAACTTGAAACAGATTTAAAAATATTTTTCAATTTTCTTCCTATTTCTTTTTTCATTTTTGCCATATTCTTTTTATTGCGATTCACCTTCACATCGCGAGGTTTTATTTTGTTGATTATTATTCTTTTGTCTGCAGAATTAGTGTAAAATTAGTGTCAATTCGTGGTTTCTCTCAGTTGCTCCCACACTTTCACCATGGCGAGGGTGTCGAGGTGGCAGTATTCTAGAAGAGCTTGGCGGGCGGCGGCCGCCTTGGCGGGTTCCATCTTGGCGATTTGCGGAAAGATTGTCATAGCTTCGCCGCCGTTATGCACTGGTCCCTTGAGATTGCTGTAATTCAACTCAGTGTTGTTGGGGAACAACGCCGGCAGCACGCTCTTGATGGAGAACGAGCCTCCCATCGCCGGCACATAGTAGAAACCGCTCTTGAATGGCACCAGCAAGTCTTGAATGTGGTCGTGAATATTCATCAAGCGACCGCTCAGGTCAGTATATATTGCTGCTAGTTCGCGTATGCGCCCTTTCTCAAACGGGTCGTTATAGGCAAGGATGCATGCGTCCTCTGGGATGTCTCCACAGAGCGCTTCGGCAAGTTCGCGTCGCGGGTCATTGCCGTCGCTCTTTGCAAGAAACTCGGTGTGCTTTAGTTCGCCGCCTGGCTGCTCAATGTAGTGCAACGAATACTGGAAAGTTATTTGCTGGTAAGGCTTCGTACCGTTGAACTCTGGAACTGGCGGCATCATAGTCTCAAAATCAAGGAAATAGAGCGGATAGGACAAGCCGTCAAGGAAATCCTTGGAACCCGCTTTGTCAATATACTGAGTGCCGTTGAGCGTGCAATCCACCTGTGTGCGCTGGATAGGGCTGAGATTCTCGTTCTTGATGTCGTCAAAACTTATCTTGCCGGCATTTAAGTACGCCAGTTTCTTCTTGCCGCTCAAGCGATAGAGATTAAAGACCGAAGGCTCATCATTTTTAACGCCCTGCTGCCCCAAGCAGTAGTCCCAGAAAGCGCAACCGTAAGGCTTGCTGCAATGATCGCCCACCGCTTGAGTGGGTTCTGAAGTCTGCTGCAGCACCTCCATGGCACGCGCCACGTTGGAAGCCACTTTCACGTATTCATTATTTACCAAATCTTTCAGGTCAAGGATATTGAATAGTTGCTGGATATCGAGGTCGCCCTGTCTCACATAGTCGCGGTTTAGGGTTACCAGATAGGTGCCTGTCACCTTCACGCCACACTGCTCCAGCAGCCAACGCTGATAAGCGATATCTACGGCATATTTCTGAAACTTGTCGGGGGCATTCAACTCGTCGCCAACACTACTTGACGAACTCTTAACCTCATAAATTGCCCATCCGCCAGGAGTACGGCGCAGAATATCGACTGCACAATAGTTGCTGTCGAGGGCAAACGATGCCTCGCAGATGCACTCGGTGCCGCGAACCATCTCCTCCTTGGTGCGTTCAACCATAGCAGTAAGGTCAAGGCCGCCATAATCACGACGCACTGTCACCTCCACAAAGTCGCCAAAGAGCCCCATAGCAAGGTCGCCAACCTCGTTACCCGCCTCAAAACGAGCCTGCAGGGCGGGGTCATCTGTTGCCACATCGGGATTATACACCTTGAGCCACATCGCCTTCGGGCACTGGCAGAACGTGGTGTAAAGCGATTTAGATAATCCTTTCATGAATATAGTTTTTTGGTTATTATTCTGCAAATATAGCAACAATGTCTCAAAAATTCAAAAATCTCGCTCTATTTTGTCAGTTTTTCTATATTGGCTGAAATCTTTCTTTGTAATTGTAATTCAGATAAAAAACATGCACACAACTCTGAAACGAATTGCGTGCATGTGATGATGTAGATTAAATTTATTTCCAGGTCAGCAGCAAATTGGCGTAGCCCAATTCATCATTCTGCATTCCTAATTCTGCATTGCCAAAGTTAGCGCTTGCGGTTGCGGACTGAGCGTCCGGAGCCTTGGCTGCTCTTGCTCTCTTTGGGCTTTTGGGTTTTCTTTTTTGTGGTCTTTTTCTTGTTGTCTTTGCTGTCGCTGTTGCTACCGCGTTTGGTCTTCACGCTCTTGCTGGAGTCTTTCTTCTCATCCTGAACGGCAGCTTCGCCTTCACCTTCCTCAAGGGTCTCGCCTCTTTGCTCGGCCTCGAGTTTGCGCTTTGCCTCAACTTGTGCCTGAAGCTCCTCACGTGTTGGAGCCCACAGGTTCTTGTCGAAGCGGTGCAGGCGCTCCTCGATGGAGTCTTGCGCATGCTTAAGCGACACCGAGTCGGGATATAGCTCCATGAGGGTCTTGTTGCGCAGGCTTTTGGTCTTGTAGATGTCGCCTGTGTACATATTGAGCTTGAAGAAGTCATCAAGATTGTACTTAGTGAGGTTGTTGTCATCATCGGTGAATATGTACTGCTGAGCGATATATGGCCTGATGTCGTTGAGCTTCACCCAGAACATAGGGAAGGGAATCACATTGCCATAACCATCATCACGGTGAAGCACTGGGCACAGGGCATCGACACGACAGCGCATCGCGTTAGTGCGGGTGTCAAACTCCCATTTCTCGATGATAAAGTAGCTCAGAATCTCGTTGCCTGGAATGTCGGCATCCTCAATGGCATATTTCGGGTTCTTCTCGGTGCTTCCCTTAGCCTCGCTAAAGAGGACATGGAAACGATCGAGCATCTCTGAGACCTTGATTTTGTATTCATCGGTAAACATCTCGCGTCCATCAAGGTACTCGTATGCACTGATTTGATTGTTGGCGAGCAGTCGCATAATGATGAAAAACATGCTCTGACCATCCTCGTTGGGTTCCTCAGGATAGTAAAGGGCTGGGTTTTTGCCTTTAGTGAGATCGAGAATGCGATACACCACTTTTGTCCATTGCAAGTCGGCCTCACTGGGTTCTTTCTGCTCAAAAAAAGCCTGCTGGCGGTCAGAAACCTTCACGCTACCATCATCTTTCTTGTCACGACGGTCACCATCGTTTTTCTTCACAACCTGAGCTGTGGCTCCCGCTGCAGCAAAAGC
>JAFZUL010000058.1 GCA_017618355.1 Muribaculaceae bacterium | reverse complement strand
TGGCGGCACGGAGAATGAAGTGCTTGACTTTCTCAACTGGTTCATTGCTTTGCCCTACTCCCAAAAAATCTTTGTTGTCGGTAACCATGACCTGTGTCTGCGAGATGCTTTGGACATCAAGGATTTGCCCGAAAATGTTCATTTCCTGCAAGACCGAAGTGTGACAATTAATGACGTGACATTCTTTGGACTAGGCTACGACCATCCTGAGGAACTAATACCAAATAACGTTGATATTCTCGTTACCCACGAACCACCAAGTGAGATTCTTGATTATTCATCGGGCATACATTGGGGCAATATCGCCCTGAGGCGGCGCATCGAGACCGTCAAACCGCATTTTCATCTGTTCGGTCACGCCCACGAAGCTTACGGAATACAACAAAAAGGATGTATTACTTTTTGCAACACATCGTTACTTAACGACCGAAACCAACTCGTCAACGCTCCCCGCCTCCTGAATGTCTCATTGCGATTTTTCTAATTGGTCAACAACATGGTCTAAGTCAGAACTTCGTGCCTGCGAGCATGTTGATTAAGGAGTTGTTTTCTTTTGTTTTCTTGAGGTGGTCAATGTGCTTATTGAGGTCTTCTACCTCTGGCAGGTATGGTGCCTCGTTTTCGTAAAGTCGGGCGAGCTGCCTAGCGGCCTCGGGTGTTATTGCGTGCTGTGCCTCGGCGAGGAGGTAGTACTTTGCAGCCTCTTCTATGTCCATCTCGACTCCTGTGCCCCTGATGTATTTGTCGCCTAGACGGCACTGTGCTTGTGCGCATCCACCATCGGCGGCCTTGGTGAGCATCTCGATTGCTCCTTTCTCATCTTTCTTCACGCCATTGCCCTTCTCCATGAGGAAGGAGAGGTAGTAGCAAGCGAGCGGGCTGTCGTTAGACGCTTTCTCAAACATCTTGGCGGCCTTCTTTATGTCGCGCTTCTTATAGTTCTTGTTAGTGAGCACCACGCCTTGCATGGTGATTCCGTCGGCGACTTTAGCCTTCTCTACTGTCTTGAACAGGTCCATAGCAGCATCGTAGTCGCCAGTGATGTTATATTCATATAGGCCTTTGAGGTAGGAGTAAAACGGGTCGTTTCTCGACTTGAGGTCGGCAATGAGGCTCTTATATTCGTCGGCCTTGTTTGCCGACGACACTAATGCCATCCACTGTGCCGCAAGGGCATAGTTCTTGGGCACGCCTTCTCCCAGGCGGTAACAGTTGGCAAGAACCCACATCGCTTTGTTGTTGCCCTTCTCGGCAGCGACCTTAATCATCTTAGCTCCCTTTTCCTTATCCATGTCCAAGCCGTTTCCATAGAGGTAGTACTCTCCGAGCCTGGAGTTTGCTGCCACATGTCCTTCATCGGCGGCCATCTGTAGATATTTTAAGCCTTTAGCCTTATTTTGCTCCACACCAACATCGCCATCATAGAGCATAAGCCCGCAGAAATAGGCGGCTCTGGCGTTTCCGAGTTTGGCAGCTTTCTCGAAGTATTTGAACGCCTTGGCATGCTTGTCGTTGTTGTAGAGATATAAGCCCACTGGCATGTAGCTGTCCTCATCGCCAGCATCGGCGGCGAGGCGCTGATACTCTGCGGCCTTGTCGGTGTTGCGTTTCACGCCCACACCCTTGTTGTAGCACTCCTGCATGAATTTGCAGGCAAAGATGTCGCCGTCCTTTGCCAACTCATCGAAAGTTTCTACCAATCCCTCAAAACCGTCTCTAGTGGCAATCAGGAAGAGCTTCATGGCACGATCATGGTCTTGCTTCACGCCCTCTCCGTTGTAATATAGCAGTCCGAGCCATCCTTTGGCCTCAGTGCTATAGGGCTCGACGTTAGCCTCGGCGGCATCGGCAAACCATTTGGCTGCAGTCTTAAAGCTCTGCTCAGCACCGTCAGAGCCTCCGTAATAAGCCTTGCCAATCAGAAGCATCGCCTCGGCATCGCCATTGTCGGCACGTTCGCGCAGCTGGTCGAGAGTACTCTTGTAGGCCACATTCTCGGTTTTCTTGTTTGTGCTAGATTTTTTTCTCTGCGCACTGACTATAGTGAACGACGCTGCTAGTGCTATGATCAAAATTATTAATGTATATCGTCTCATAAGTTTATAGTTTTAGAGTTTATAGTTTAGAGACACTTGTCCTATTTATATTAAATGTGTCTAGTTGATAGCAACATTACTTGTCGTCATTAGCTTTAACAAAAGAAATTATGGTTTTTCCCATACATATTGTGTCGCCATAATTAAGCTGCACGGTTTGGTTATTGCTAACGGGACGACTGTTGACATAGACGTTGTTGGTGGAGCGAATTATTCTTAGCTCATAGGTGTAATCATACAGGTTAGGCTTGAACATCGCTGTGATTTCAACCGACTGGCGGCTCATCTCGTCATCTCCACTTATCATAACGTCGGATGGATAATCGGGGTCGTAACGACCTATGGTGTTGCGGCCTGGGATAAGACGGTAGATACTGGCGCGAGAGATGGGCGAGCCCGACTTCCAGCTGAGCATGCCTTTAGGCTTTGTGTTGGATATTGGAGCGTTACTACTGGGAGGGAAAGGCGGCGGTCCGCCAGGCACAGGCGGTGGCATAATTCCTTGTCTCGCTGGGGGAGTGGGAACGCCAACAACAGGAGGCGGTGGAATGCCAGGTCCCGCTAGATGTGCGCCTGGTCTTGCTTGAGGAGCATAAACATGCCTCCCGCGCCTACTGACTCCTCCAAAGCCACCACCAGTGTTTAACAAAACAGTGGCTGGGCCGTCATCCTCGTCTTGTGTTGGAGGAGTGACTTGCTTGGGTCGCTGTGGAGCAGGCGGTTGCTTAACGTCAACTTTTGCGGGTGTCGCCTGCGCTTCTCCGGCCGAACTATACAGCACAATCGTGCCACATTTCGAGCATTTGACTTTTATCAATTTGCCAGCGACACGGGGCATAACTACTATATCCTTGCTACACCCAGGGCACTCAAAGCGGTATTGAGTGTTTACCTTAGCCTTCTCAATGATTTGGTAGCATCCTTTGCCTGGCGGCACTATGGGCATACCCAGCACTGGGATGTTGGCATAAGGGTTTTTCTTGACTTCACTTGCATTAGCAGGTGGCGAATCCATGCCGTTGGGCTGCTTTTCATTTGGTATGCGGCGAGATATCACTCGGTCATCAAGAATGTCGGACTTGAGCACCTTGCGCTCGGCTTCGTCTGATGCAGCTTTCACCTCAAACGATACCTTGTTATGGCAATGAGGGCATGTAAATTTGTATCTGCCAGGCTTTGACGGCATTCTCACCGTCAACTCCTTGCCACAGTTGTCACACACCACGGTTTTCACCCTTGCCTGTGCTAGTTCTTTATTGCTTTCTTGGTCCATTTTATTATCATTGATTAGTGAACGTGAACGGCATCAACTCTCCACTCTCCACTTTTAACTCTCCACTGGCTTTAAACCATGTCCATGCCGTCATCATAGATGTCGGCCTCCATTTCCATGGAGTTGTCGTAGGAGTCTTCGGGGATGTAGGCGGTGTTGTCGGCTACCAGCTCTTGGCTGTTGTCAACAAACTCCACTGGCTCCTCGTTGACCTCGGCCATCGCATCCTCGCCTAGATATTGCTCAAGTTCCTGGTCATCAACAACAACTTCCTCATCGGCCATCGCATACTGTTGGTCGTTGCTTCCGCCAGTGCTGGCATCCATGATGAGGTCATCGTCCTCCATTATGATGTCATCGTCGTTCATGGCAAGATCATCGTCGCCAATGCCACCAGTCTGGTCGTCCATTATAATGTCGTCGTCAATATCGATATTATCGCCCATGGCTAAATCGTCGTCGCTAATAAGGCCGTCGGTCTCGTCATCCATTATGATGTCGTCGTTCATGGCAGTATCTTCGTCATCAAAGAAGTCGTCATCATCGTTAATGAAAGTGTCGTCATCGTTGTCGGGGATGTCGCGCTGAGCGGTTAGTTCGCCGTCGTCGGTGATTATGATGTCGTCGTTGATGTCGTCGTTTTCGGCAAAGATGTCGTCCTCCGAGCCAGGAGCGATATATCCTCCTTCGGTATCTATAATTGCCTCAAGGTCGCCACGGGTAAAGGCAAACTGCTCGTCGATGGGCATTGTCTCGCCAGTGTTGGGGTTCATTGCCACGTCATAGATTCCTGAGCCTGGTTCACCTTCTGTGATGAGCACATATCCGCCGTTGCCGTCCTCAAAAAGCATACCATTCACTTCGTTGCCATCTTGGTCGGTAATCGTGCGCCATCCCACAGGTGTCCACTCGCCATCGGTGTGGTCAACCTCGATTTGGTCTCTCTCGATGATAGTGTCGGTGCGGTCGTCGATATCGTCATTAATTCCACCATCATCATCGTCATTATCGCGACGGTCAGGACGTCCTGGACGCCCAGGGCGGTCTTCGTCTCGTGGGTCACGACGTGGGCCTCGACGTGGGGGAGGGTCTCGTCTCAGGTCGTCATCATCGTCACGGCGGTCACGGGGCAACTTGTCGTCCTTGTCATTATCAAGGTTTAGGTCCTTGTCGTCGTCATAGTAACCATCGTCTTCGTTACCCTCGTCGTTAATATCTTCATTGAGATCCTCATCGTCATCATCGTCAAGGTCGTAGTGCTTGTGGCCAAGAGCATCGCTAAGAACAGTGGCACCAGCGGTTGCGCCACCAGCGGCGGCAGCAACGCCTACACCTGCAGCTACCGCTGCAGCCCCACCTTTAGAGACTTTTTTCTTTTCCTCATCGCTCTGACCCATATTAGGGAATGCCGGAGGCGTGTTGTTCTTTATAGTATCCATACTTGTTTATGTTTTTTGCCACAACAATCAGTGCGGCTTAGTTAATAATTCATTACAAAGTTAATATGCCATCCATACCAAAATCAAGTTTTTTTGACCTTTTGGGATGAGATGTTGGTTTTTTGTGACCAATTATCGAGATTTGATTACCACTTGGAGATAATGGTGTTGTGTTCGCTCGAGGGGCCTATGAGCTGTGGATGCTGCACCATTTCGGGATCATCACTCTCCATGCGCATGGTAACCTCATTATAGACATACTTGAACAACTCCATGATGGTGATTTTGCGGTCGCCATCGCGGTCGGCCTGTCCACGGAATCCCTTGATAAGCGCATTGCCAAACACAGAGTGGCGCACTGGTGTCACTTCACGGTTTATGATACTCTTAGAAGTCTCATCTGGTCGGCTCGAGACCATGAATGTGATGCCACTCTTCACGGCGTCATCGCCCCAGTTGGGGTCAGAATTCAGGCCATTGTCCTTTGTGATACTTCCCGAGAAGCATGCCATGATAAATATATACACATGTTTTGTCTTGCTCTTTGCAAGAATGTCGATAATCTCTCTGTAATAGACAGCGCCACCGCCGTAGGTGAGCAGATAGCCGTCTTCGCTGCCATGAGTGGCGAAGAAGAGCACAATTCGGTCGTTGGGGTTCTTGGCTGCCGCCACCACGTTCTTCACGCGCTTGAGGATGTTCTCTCGGGTGGCATACTGGTTGACAATCACGCTGCCTTTGTAACCCTGCTTAGTGAGAGCCTTCTTGAAATCTATGGCATCATATTGCGCCGATGAAATGTCTTGGGCACCAGGTGTGTTGCACTTCGACAAGCCCATGCAGAAACAATAGTTCTTGGCTGCCGCGTTGCCACTCAACACAAAGATGGCTAATACCATAAATAGTATCACTGATAACTTTTTCATATCTTAATGGTTTTTGTTGTTTAAAAATGAGTGTTTTTCCCAAGAGTGTTATTCCTTAGGCTCTACGGCTTTGTAGGCGATGGTGGTGCCGCATTTGTCGCATTTTGTCCTTAGCACCTTGCCCGCCTCGGTTGGGATAATTGACATCTCGTTGTTGCAGTCGGGGCAGATGGCCTTATAGGGGTGCCCCACAATGCCGCGCTTCTTGATAACATAGAACTTGTCTCTCACTTTCTCGGCGTGACCCAGCTCGGGCACTATAAATCGTGGAGCAATCACCATCTTGGCAGGAGCTTCTTCTTTAGAAACAACAAACCTCACCATTTCTTTGCAGTGCGGGCAACGCACCCTGTAGCGTCCAGGCATTACCACTTTCACTTTAAAGGCCTTTCCACAAGAGTCGCATTGCCTCTTGAGGATTTTGATTTCACTTGTGCTCATTTGTATTGTCTTTAATAGATTAATATTGTCATGGAAAGTGTGGAGGAGTCACATAATTTTGTGATTGCTGTATTCTTGTTGGAATTCAGCATCTTATTTGACTCCCCAACCATTATTCATTTCAAACCATCATGGAGTCGTCCATAGGTTCGTCAATGATCTCGTTGTCGGTGTATAGATTTTCATCATTGTAGGGTTCCTCGATTTCAGTAGGAGTATCATAACCCCCAGAATCAGTGCTTGCGTTGTCATCGTTGGTGATTACCTGATCGTCGTTGATAACGACCTCGTCATCGTTGGTGATTGTCTCATCATCGTTGATAATTACTTCATCATCGTTAGTGATTACCTCGTCGTCGTTGATGATGACCTCGTCGTCGTTGATGATGACCTCGTCGTCGTTGATGATGACCTCGTCGTCGTTGATAATAACATCGTCATCGTTGGTGATTACCTCATCGTCATTGATGATAACATCATCTTCATCGTCAAGAATCACATCATCTTCATTTGTGATTGTCTCATCATCATCTAGAATCACATCGTCTTCATCGTCGTCAAGGATTACATCATCCTCGTTGGCGATTATCTCATCGTCGTCGAGAATGACATCGTCTTCATCGGGAAATGACTCATCTTCGTCAATAATCACATCGTCTTCGTCAAGGAGAATTTCGTCATCGTTGATGATGATATTGTCTTCATCATTAATCTCTTCGTTGTCGTCATTGTTGTTGTCATCCTCTTCATTAAACAGTTCATCGTCTGAAATGAATGGCTCATCGTCTAGTTCGGTATCGATATAGGGATTAGGTACCACATTCTCCAGTTCTTCACGTGTATAGAAATCATCGATGTGCTCAACAGTGTAGGGCTCGGTTGTCATGTCGATGACAGTATCGTAGATGCCTGAACCAGGATCACTCTCGGCCAAAGCATACATTGCTCCTCCAGAATCCGCGTCACCAATAAGGAAGAAATAAACGTCATTGCCGTTCTCATCAACCTCGGCATACCAGCCTATTGGAGCTAATTCCACATCATAATCAGGCTGCGGCTCATCAGGGAAACCGGGCTCAAAATCGGGTTCATCAACAAACTCGTCATCACGCTCGTGTGGATGGGGATGCGGATGATGATGATGTGGATGCGGATGGTGATGGTGATGTCTTTCATCAACAAAACGGATGTTTTCCTTTGACTCATCTTGATTTTCATCGGTGGGATTCTCAACGTCCTCGGTATCGTCATCATCGTCATCAAGGTCATAGTGCTTCTTGCCCAACACATCGTTTAGGGCAAAGCCCACACCAGCGGCAGCCGCTGATGCGGCACCAACACCAAGGCCTACTGCTAAGCCACTCAATCTCTTTCCATTAGTTGCTGCGCCTGGTGCAGCTTGTGATAAATCAACTCTCTTAGTTTCCATTTTTTTATTGTTATTGTAGCCCCATTGTGAGGCTTGGTTAATATTTTCATTGCAAAGATAATGTCCTGTCAATGGCCGATGCAACTTTTTTGCCATTTCCGTGACGAAACCCTATGGGTTCTGTGACGAACACCCAGGGTTTTGATGATGAAATGATTTTCGTTTCTCTTTAATGGCGAGTAATCACTTCTGGCATCTGCCGCATTTCAGATTCTCAATCTCGTCATTTGAGAGCTTGCGGTCACACTCTGGATTGGGGCACTGGCTGAACAATTTGCGCTTCTTCATAATTTTTGCCCGCTTGCCTTGAGCGTCATAGAACGAGCTGGCGCCCATCGTCAAAAGTGACAGGCCACGATAAATGGTGAATAAATCGCTTGAGGTATTGCCATTGTTAAAGCCATATTGATAAACGAAAGTGCCAATGGTGAATAAAAGCATTATGGCAAAAATGATAATTCTCACCCATCTGGCATTCTTGGCGACCTTGTCTTCTTCTTTGTCAAACTCCTGTTTCTTGCTTAGCATATATAGGTGCTCGTCAACGTAGTCGCCAGGATTGATGAGTTGCTTGGCATAGAAGCAGCAACCTGCCGAGTTGTCGGCGCCAAGGACGATAAACGTCATTTCTGAAATCTGCATTCCCTGTGGTCCTACCCTCATCAGTTCACCTGTTGTCTCGTTGCGAACGAATGTGCCGTTGGTAGAATTGTAATCGGCGATAATCCATCGACCGTAGTCATCGATAGTTACTGTGGCATGGACTTTACTAACTCCAATACCCTTGATTTTAAAAGGCTGATCGCCAGATTTTCCTAATGTTATGGTTTTCATTATATGAAATTAATGTATTAATTTTTAATTTTATTGAGGCATCAAATCATCATTTTTTTAAAACTCCACAAATTTAATAATAATATTTTAATTATATACAATAAAATAATAAAAAAAGCACATAGGAAGGATTTGACCTTTCGATGTGCATTGTTATGCAAATGAATTGTGGCAGTTATAAGCTGCCAATGTAGGGATATTTCACGTCCCAAAGGAATAAGGCGTGGGCAGGCATCGAAGTGCCGGCTGCGCAGCGGTCTTTCTTCTCGATGATGTCACAGAAGTCCTCGACCGTGATTTTATGATTGCCCACATCAACAAGGGTCCCCACTATGGCGCGCACCATGTTACGCAAAAAACGGTCGGCAGTGATGGTAAACGCCCACTGCTCAACATTTGCGTCGAGAGGTGGCTCGCAGCGTTCCCATTGTGCCTCGGTGATATGGCAGGTGTTGGTCTTCACGTCGGTGTGCAGTTTGCTGAACGAAGTGAAGTCCTCATAGTCCATGAGATGTCGTGCCGCCTCATTCATCAGCCCGAAGTCGATGCGTGGGTTGCACTGCCAGCTCAGCGAGCGCAGTAATGGTGACTTGCCAGTGTGGGCGAAGTATTTGTAGGTGCGGCTTGTGGCGTCGAAACGAGCATGCGCGCTGTCGTCCACCGCTATCACGTCGTGGATGGCGATGTCCTGGGGCAAGATTCCGTTGAGGCTGCGCACCAGCAGATTAGGGTCGGTGATGGGCCGCTCGGTGTCGAAGTGGGCATACATGGTGGTAGCGTTCACGCCGGCATCGGTGCGGCCTGCGCCAGTAATAGGCGTGACGTGGCGAAGCACCATTGCAAGGGCCTTCTCGATGGTCTCCTGCACGCTCACATCATTGGGCTGAATCTGCCAACCATGATAAGCAGCACCCAGAAATGATATTTTTAGAAAATATCGCATAATTATCGTTTCAGCATGAACATGAAAGGCCTATCTATTCGCTGCGCCCAGTAAATTTCCATGTGCTGATGACCCTCAAAAATAAGGCTCTCGAAGTGGTCATTGTCCCATCCTAGACCCTGTATCATCTTGTCCATCGAGTATTGGTATGGTCCGTAGGTGCCGTCAAGTTCCACATCGCCACGGTCCATATAGATTAGGCAAGAGTTTGCTGCTGGAAGTTTAGCTTTCACATAGTTTCGGAATCCCGCCGCCCATGCTTCGCTGTTGAACTTGGGGTTGAAGAAGTTCATCGACAGGTGAGTGGACATGCACACTGCACCGCCAAATACCTGGGGATACTCGCAGAGCGCATACATCGAGATGAGTCCGCCCATGCTCGACCCCATCACAAAGGTGTGCTCTCGAGAGGTCAATGGCTTGTAGCGACTGTCGATAAAGGGCTTCACCTCCTCGACGAGGAAGCGCAGATACTCGTCGCCCTTATAGACGCTCACATCAACATCAGCACGCAGGTCTTCGGGCACATACTGATAGCATTTGGTGGGGAAATAGTCGTTGAGACGGTTTTTTGTGTTGTCAACGCCCACCACGATGCATCGCCTGATTTTGCCCTCGGCAATGAGACGTCCCATCACCTCATCGACCTTCCACTCCTGCTTGTTCCACGTGGTGGTGGCATCAAAGAGCATCTGGCCGTCGTGCATATATAGCACATCGCATGGCTCGCCCACGACATACCCGTCGGGGAGCCACACGGTAACGTTGCGTGCCTCAATGTATTGTGACTTAAACTGAGGGAAAAATTCCAGCTTTCCCGAGCTCACCTGCTGTGGCGCCTCGGCCGGTTGCTGAGCCAGCATCGGCATTGTGCTGCACATCATCAGCAGCACTATCGACATAATAGTAATTTTCATAGCTTTTATGTATTTTTGTTGCAAAAATAGTAAAAATATTATTGATTTCTATTATATTTGCACATTTATTAATGACATTGACCAATATTTTGTCTAACATACTAAAATTACAAGTAACATGAAGAAAAATCGCTTATTATGGATTTTGATGCTGGCATTAGTCCTTCCAGCTATGGTATTGAGCAGTTGCGAGAAGAAGAAATACCACTATGACGATGAAGATGAAGACAGCACAGAACAAGTCGAGAACGACGACTCCGACAGCAAGAAAGAGAAAAAACTTATCTATGGAGAGTACAAGCTTGACAATGAGAGTTTTGAGGCATTCTTCGGAGAAGATATCGAAAAGTCGGCTAAGGAGCAAGGTGCTACACTTGATATCTTGACAAGCTTCAACTTCAACGACGACGATGCCCTCGACATTCAAATGGTTTATAATGCGTCAATCTACTTCCAAGAAATTCGCAACACCTTGAAGTTGAACATGATTATTGGCGCTGATGGAAAATGGCATCACGACCAAGAGAACAAGCAACTCACCGTCTCTATCGACAACCTGAAAATCAATGATGTGAACTTCTCATTTGCCAAAGAAGACGCCACAACTAAAGAAATTGAGAGACAGCTGGGAGGTAAAGAGGGCATGAAGCAGCAGATGATGAAAGAGATGAACATCGATGCCGAAATGGAGAAAGTGAAAAAGACACAAGTCTTTACGGTTACAAGACTCCAACCCGATGGTTTCACTCTCAAGCCTCTTGACAGCGATAAGAGAGTGAAATTTGAGAAAGTTGATGTTGTTGAATAACCATAATAAGTCTTTCACAAACATGACAAAAACACCCCAAGAGCCCTACAACTCTTGGGGTAATTTTATCAATATGGTGCCAAAGCGCTAATCGATTCTGACGAATCTTACCTTTAGAATCTCTCCTGAAGTGGTTCTTGCATAGAATCCGTCATCGGTCAACTCGGTGATTTTAAACTCTTGGTCACCGCAAATCTCTTCGGGACCAAACTCTTCCATGATTTCTTCTTTCATCATCTTTTCTACTTCTTCCATTCCGCCACATTCTGCAATAAATGCATCAGTCAATTCATTATCTTCAGAGAAGCTGAATGTGAAGTCGGCCAATTCAGAAGTTTCGATATCTATGTTAAGAATTCTGTCCCCTTTGTCATATTTCCAAGTTCCAGTTCCATCATATCTGAAAGAATAAGTCATAGTATTTTCAATATCTTCAGAATAAGTAGAGAGTTGAAAAATAAAAGAAAGGAGAAGTTCATTGTCATCATCCAAAGTCATCTCACATGTTAAAACTATCTCTACATAATCCGAAATGTCTTCACCAGCATATAAGGCTCTAGCACTTTCCTCATCAAGCATATAAGTGCCCGAAATGTCGGTGTCTCTTTCTTCGGAAACCTCGATACCGCTTTCATCTTCATCGTCATAGTGGTGCTTCTTATTCTTGCAGCCACCCAACACTAGCGCCGGAACTATCAACGCCAGCAACATAATCCATAATATGCCGTTTCGTTTCATGTTTATTTGAATTATTAGTATATATAAGTCATTTATTTGATCTTGCTTGAATTACTTATACATGAATCGCTTGATGCTCATCTTAGGTGTTTTCTCGAAGGGTTCGTCGAGCATTTCCACTTGGAATATTTTGCTGTAGCCGGGTAGGGACTGGTTTGCCTCATCGCGGATTTGTGCTGGGATGGCGGCCTTAGTCTCGTCGTCCATGTCTTTGGGCAGGTCGGTATAGACTAGCGCCACAATCTTACCGTTTCGGTCTACTACGAGACATTCGTCAACATTCTGGCAGTTGGCGACAACAGCCTCCACCTCTTCGGGATAGATGTTTTGTCCTGAGGAGTTGAGAATCATAGACTTGATGCGTCCGCGAATGAAGATGTTGCCGTTTTTGTCCATAATGCCGAGGTCGCCAGTGCGGAACCAGCCATCATCGGTAAATGATGCCGCGGTGGCTTCGGGATTTTTGTAATATCCAATGGTGAGGTTGGCGCCACGCGCCTGAATCTCGCCTGCTTTGTGCTGTGGATCTTCGCTGTCGATGCGCACATCATGCACTGGTTTGCCGCAAGAACCTGGCACAAACTCTTTCCACCATGCGTATCCCAGCAGCGGGCATGCCTCAGTCATTCCGTAGCCCACAGTGAACGGCAGTTTCATCTTCTTGAAGCACTTTTCTGCTTCAGGGTTGAGTGCTGCGCCTCCCATGATGAAGCATTGCACCTGACCTCCGAACACCTTCATGATGGTTCGGCGTGCAGCGCTGTAAACCACCTTTTTCATACCTGGGATGCGTAATAGTTTTTTCCTCTTCTCCAAGGCTGGCTTGATGGAATTGGCATAGATTTTCTCCATCACCAGTGGCACGGTTATCACCATATATGGTCTCACTTCCTGCATTGCCTTGAGCAGGGTAGTGGGCGATGGGGTCTTTCCGAGGAAATAAACGGTGACACCATCCACATTGGGGTGAATGAACTCGATAGCCAACCCATACATGTGTGCCATAGGCAGCATCGAGACGATGGTCTCGCCGGGAGTGTTGGGGAAATGGGCGTTTGAGAACTCGTCGGTGTCGCTCATGGCGCCATAAGTGAGCATCACGCCCTTGGGGTTGCCCGTGGTGCCCGACGTGTAGTTGATGATTGCCAGGTCATAGAAATTCTCGCCAGGATAAGTCACATCTCCTGGCATCATGCCACTGGGATATTTCTCGTTAAAAGCCTCCTCGCGTTTCTCCCACGCTTGGGCAACAGCCTCGTCGCGGTGCCACAGCACGCTGTTGTCCTTCACGTCGATTGCAGCTTTAAGGTTGGGCATGTCGTCGGGGTTCATCTTTGCCCAGATGTCATCGTTGGTAAAGAGTAATACGCTATCTGAATGGTTGGTGAGCTTGGAGACGCTGTCGGGGTGGAAGTCGGCAAGGATAGGCACAACCACACACTCGTTCACGTTAATGCCCCAAAAAGTCATCGCCCAACGGGCAGAGTTGCGGGCGCAGATGGCGATTTTGTCGCCTTTCTTGATGCCTGTTGCGTCAAAGAAGAGCCGCATCTGCTCAACGTGTGTGGCAAGATTGCCGTAGGTGAATGACTCGCCTCCGTAGTCACAGAGTGCTTTCAAGTTCCAATGATTGCGAATCGTGTTCTCTAATGTCTTCAGATAGTGCTGCATCGTTATATTTTCTTTAATATGTTAACAGTAAACTTTGGTCTTGAGTTTAATACTCTTTTACAAATCACAAAGGTACAACTTTTTTCTTAAATTTCACCTATTAGTTGCGATTATTTTGGAAATTCAATGTAGTAACCCTTAATCAGTACTCCGTGAGTATGAATGCCATGTAAAGTGGCAGAGTCAAAATTGAGTTACTTTTTCCTATGTTGTAGTCTCCTAGTTTGATAGCGTGAGTCACGTGATAATGTTCTGGGTGTTTGAGAATGGTCTTCAGCGACTTGCTGTTGCCAGTGCTTGCTTTGCATTCTATGGGGCAGCATTCTCCTTTGTAGCGAATTACAAAATCTATTTCCAATCCACTATTCTTTTTGAAATAGTAAAGTTTCCGTCCCATTTTTCCAAAAATATCGGCGACAAGATTCTCGAAGATTGCTCCTTTGCAGCCAAGCATGTTGCCTTGCATGATACTCCAAGCTGTTCCCTCTTCGAGCATACTGACCAAAAGTCCAATGTCTGCCATATACACCTTGAATGAATCTTTGATGGCATTACCATCAAGAGGCAATTCGGTAATTCTCAAATTGTAGCATCTCCTGATGATTCCAGCATCTTCAATCCATTGCAGGCTGCCTTGGTACTGACTGGCGCGGGCATTATTGCGAATGATGGAGTAAGTGAATTTCTTGTTCTCACGAGCTAGTTGTGCTGGTATTGACTCAAAGCACTCTTTGATAAGCGGTTGGTCATGTCTGGAAGCATATTTTATCATGTCATCCTTATAGGTGTCAATTATATTGCGTTGAATAGCTTGCACTCTATTCATGTCGTTGAACGTGAAAAATGCTGATACGGCAGCGGGCATTCCTCCCACGATCATATATTTCAATAACAACTCTCTCATGCGTCGATGAATAGCCTCGTTGACTGGTTCTTGTCGCTCAAAGCATTGACTCAAGTAATCAAAGTGTTGCGGCTGTACTCCATTTGCCCATAGCCATTCCTCGAAGTCCATGGGATACATGTTGATGATTTCTTCAAATCCTACAGGTATTGACGCTTGCTCATCTGTTTTGTCGGGCAACTTGTATCCACTCACTCCAAGTAGCGACCCTATGCATATGACATCATAGCGACCGTCTAAAGCAAAGAATTTAAGTGATGATCTGGCTCTTGGACATTCCTGTATCTCATCAAGTATTAGACAGGTTTGCCCTGGTACAAACTTTGCATCAGGCATTCCAATAGTGATGTTGAGTATTATAGTGTCGGTATTTAATGCACCAGCAAAAAAGTCTTTATATTCTTCATGCTCATGAAAGTCGATATAAATGATGTGCTTATAGTTTGCCTTGGCAAACGATACCACACTGCTAGTTTTTCCACACTGTCGGCATCCCTTAATGACGAGAGGATTGTGGTTAATTCGAGTTTTCCACTCTAAGAGTATTTTTTCTATTTTTCGTTTAAACATTGTTATGTATTTGTAAATCAGTGGGGTTGCTAAAAATAAGCACTTTTTTTAGTGACTTTTCGACGCAAATATACACTTTTTCAAGGGACTTTCCAAATATTATTACACTTTTTCAAGGGTCTTTTTGGTAAAATTTTACATTTTTTCAAGTGACTTTTGTAAAAAATGAGACTTGAGGTCAATTTCGAGGCTCAATTTGTGTTACTTGTGAGAGGTTTTTATCGGTTCAGTTCTAGTCTCAGCACGCGGATAGGGCGGTTGTCACCGAGGTATTGTGTGGGGTCGATGCAGGTCTCGCCAGTGGGGATAAAGCCGCATTTTTCCATAACTCTGCCTGATGCGGGGTTGTCGATAAAATGGCCGCTGATGAGTGACGGAATGTTGGTGGTGGCTTTGATATGGTCAAGCATCAGCTTCAATGCCTCGGTGCAGATGCCTTTATTCCAGTAAGATTTTGCTATCCAATAGCCTATGAGCGGTTCGCCATCACGAGCTGGCAGTTTGCAGTCGCACGAAGGCCCATAGCCTATTGCGCCAATGGGATTGCCACTCTTTTTGAGTACAATCGCCCAAGTGGTGTCGTTATTGAAGATGGTGCGTATTATCTCCAGGCTTTCCTCCACGCTATTGTGCGGAGGCCATCCAGCGCGAGGGCCGACATCAGGGTCGCTTGCCCATTTGAACAGCGCCTCGGCATCGCAATCGTACCAAGGTCTCAAAAGTATTCTCTCAGTTTCCATATTATTTTAAAAAATAGCGAGGTACTTGCTGTTTGTAAGTTCTGTACTGATCGCCGAAATCCGCTTCAAGCCGCTTCTCTTCGGAGCGGACCTGAATAGTCAGAAAAATAACTTCCACGGCAAAGACAAACAATGCCCACCAACTCAGCAACCAGAGTATTACACCAATATCGTAAATGTAAATTCCTAGGAGCATAGGGTTGCGTGAGAAACGGTAAGGTCCATCGGTCATCAGGTGCTTGGTACGAGGCGCCACCTCATGGTTATAGGCATCGAAGGGGTTGCCTTCGCCCACCTTTTTCATGTGCACGATAGCCCAAATGCTTAGTGCCAGCCCCGCTATCATTATAATCGCAGAGATTATTGCCACAATCGGTGTCGGAGCCCATGGAAAAGGGCGTTCCGAAGCCCACCACATCAAAGCGGGGAAACCAACCACAAAGCCCAGAAAGCCTAATAAATATCCCAATACGTCTTTCATTTTCTCCATCGTTTCAGCATCGGGAAGAATTTTCGCATCATTGCGACGTATTCCTCGCGGGTCATGGGTTGAGGCATGTTTTTGTTGACTTCATCTATAAACTGAGCGCAGTGCTCAATCATCTCATCCATAGTGCAGTCTTGCAGGAAATGTCCTTCTTGATAGCAATATTTGCAGTAGTCAAAATTGATGCTGCCGTCGGCATTGGTGCCGCAGTCCTCATTCTTGGCGAGCGGCATGCCGCAGCTCTGGCAGAATTGAGGCAACTGGCCGGGTTGCAAAGTCTTTTCTTTCTTAGGGAAAGTTGCTTCGTAAGCCTCAAATGCATCAGGATTGGCGTCGGCGACAAAATATCCCTTGGGAGGACAATATGTTGCTTCAACTATGCCGTTGCTTTTCAGCCAACCTGGAATGAGCTCTTGGGCGAGGAAATATGGCACCTCGGCATCGCGGGGCTCGGCATGATAGTGGATGCCCATCTTGCTTGCGAGACCAAAGCCTGCGTGTTTGTAGAAATTGATGTTTCCCTCCATACACAGGAAACCGATACCAATTTCGCGTGCGCGTTCCAGCGCATAGTTCAGCAGTTTGATGCCATAGCCTTTGCGCTTGTAATCGGGATGGATGCTGATAGGCCCAAAAGTCCATGAGGGGCAACGACTGCCGTCATCAAGCACAAGTTCCGCCTTCGAGAACATAATGTGTCCTATTATCTTGTCGTCTTCCTCCATCACGAAGTCAAGTTCGGGAATGAAGTCAGGATTGTTCCTGTATTGGTTGAGCACAAAATGCTCGGTGCATCCAGGCCGATATACGTTCCAAAACGCCTCGCGCGTGAGTTCCTCTACCTCTCGGAAATCAGAGGTTTGTTCTAGTCTTATGTTCATTGTTTCTGTAATATAGATTTTTATTGCAAAGTTAAGAAAAAATCGCTAAACAATTATCTTGGGGTCTTTTTTTTGGAATAGTGGCCGATTTTTTCTCGAAATGCGTGTAGATGGCAGGTTCTCCATGGTCACACTTATGCAGTCGTTCACGAGCATCATCTGCAACGCCCTCAACAAAAAATCGGTCAATAATGCTTTTGTATTGATTTTTATTGTATCTTTGCAATCTAAAGCATGGTGATAAGATGGCACTGCATGGCAATATATCAGACTTGTCATTCAATGGATTGTATAATCTATTGAATAACAGCGCGTTGTTTACTGATTTTATAGAGCAGGTTTCTTTTTATCAACCGTTTGCTGCACATCTTGGCTTCGGCTAAGGTGTGCCTTATAGTCATTTAAATCAATGGAATAACGAATTCTAAAATATGTACTTATTATGAAAAAAACCAATTGTCTTTTATTTTTTATGGGGCTTCTTTTGTTGACTCTATCCTCTTGCAACGACAAGCCGGTTGCACCTACAGAACTGCCGCAAGAGATTCAGTCGTTTGTCCAACAGAACTTTCCTGGACAGGCCATCTCGTTTGCACAGAAGGATTGGGAATGGTTCAGCGCCCAATATGACATCACCCTTGCCGATGGCACGCAAGTGAGTTTCGATACCAGCAACGTTTGGGACAAGGTAGAGAGCCATGTGACCCCTGTTCCTACGGCACTTGTTCCGGCACCCATTGCCACTTACGTCAGCACCAACTTCCCTGCTGTTGCCATAGTAAAGATTGAAAAAGAGAACTATGGCTATGATGTAGAACTTGCAAATGATCTTGAACTGAAATTCAACCAACAAGGTGCACTCATGGAAATGGATGACTGATTACCAGAGTCAATAAAAGTTTAACTAATAATAAATCAAAAAATGAAAAGTATTAAAGCAATTCTTTTGATGGTCGCAATACTCATTGGCTTCAATGCCAAAGCCGACCATGACCAAGTAATCGCTTACAGCCAGTTGCCCGCAAATGCTCAGGCAATGCTCAAACAGCACTTTGCCGACAAGGTACCTCTGGTTATAACTATGGACTGGGATGATTACACTATCGTCTATGACAGCGGTGAGAAAGTTGAGTTTGACAAGCAAGGCGAATGGAAAGAGATTAATTGCCGTACCTCGTTTGTTCCTACTGCACTGATACCTGAGCAAATCAAAGCCAATGTCAAGACATCTTTCCCTGGCACCACGATTATTAAACTTGACCGCAATCTTCGCGGCTATGAGGTGAAACTCAACAACGGATTAGAAATTGAGTATAATCGTTCTTTTCAAGTTATTGACATAGACGACTAAAATTTTATATTTCATTACAGGTTTAGGGGCTGAGTAATTGGCCCCTAAACATTATAACAGACAATAAAATGAAAAACCAAAGCATTAAAATGTTATCGATAGCATGTCTTGCCATTGTGGCACTGATGTCATGCACAGGAAACGAAGCAAATCAACAACAAACAACAGTACCTGCCACGCAACAATCCGCTCAGGTTCCAGTTGATGCCACTCAACCTCAAGCACAAACACAAGCCCCAGCAGCATCCGCCCAGTCTGTACCAGAGGCCATCAATGCCTTTGTACAGCAATATTTCGCTGGTGCGACGATTACCTACGTCGAGACCGACTCGGAACATGGCGGCATCGAATATGATGTGACACTGAACGATGGCACCGAGATTGATTTCGACCGCAACAACCAGTGGGACAACGTGGATTGCCACACCAAAGCTATTCCTACTGCTCTCGTTCCGCAAGCAATAGCCAATTATGTTAAAAGCAACTATCAGGCCATTCTTATCACTAAAATCGATAAAGATGCTTACGGCTATGAGATTGAGCTTTCTAATGGCATGGACCTGAAGTTTGACACCTCGGGTCGTTTTTTGGGAATTGATGACTGATATAGATGAATATCAAAAAGAGGTACAAGCAGTACAAGGCTTGGCAACTTAATGCCTTCGACTGGAGCTATGACGAGAACGAGCATCACTATTGTGTGAATTGCGAGAATGAGTTTGTGGGCAACCATTGCCCACATTGCTCGCAAAAGGCTGGCATGGGCAAGGTCTCGTGGAAGAGCGTGTTGCAAAGCTCTGCCGAAGTATGGGGCATGCACAACCGTTCGCTTCTGTACTCACTTTGGCAGCTTATATGGCGTCCTGGTTATTTCATCAGCGACTACATCAACGGCAAGCGGCAGGTGTCATTCCCGCCAGTGAAGATGTTGGTTATCATGGGAGTTATCAGTGTCGTTGTCGACTATATATTCAAGGCTCCCGACATCACAGAAGAAGTAATCAAAGAAGATTCGCCATTGTTGGATCAGTATTTTCAATGGGTTGAGGCGAGTCCTGGTTGGGGATGGTTATCAATAGTGTGCTTCTTCATTATCCCTACTTTCTGCATTTACCGTTACGCACCTTGCAACACCAAACATTCACTGCCACAAGGTTTTTTCATCCAGGTTTTCATGAGCATTCAAGTTCTTATTGTGGATGACCTTGCCGACTTCTTCTCCAGCTATTTTTATATCATGGTCCCATTGTGCTATCTTTATGCCTACAGGCAACTATTTGGTTACGGCTTTTGGGGAAATTTATGGAGAGGATTATTGATGCTTATTAGCAGCGCTATGTTCGCCATACTTGCCATATCAATCACCGAATTGTTAACGACTGGCCCATCCTTTGCCGACAGGTTCTTATTCATTATGTGTTGTGCTGTTCTGGCTACGGTTTCTATGCTTGCGGGCATGCTAATCAGCAAATCACTTGCCAGGCTAAAGGAAAAAAGGGAAAAGAGCAAAATATCTCCCACATCGTAAAAAGATAAGAGATAAATGCAATTTTATGATGCATAATGCATAAAAAGTTGAAAAATTGTTATAAATTTGCAGCAGAATTGCAATAATGAAGTGATGAAGATAATTTTCTTGTTACTGCCAATGGTCTATATGAATCATTGACATTCAGCAAGTTATTGTCTTGTGAAAGACTAGGATACTATTGAAGTAACATATTTTACGGCACGCGCTGGCATAGTCTGGCGCGTGCCGCTTGCTTTGTAAACACATTTTTAATTTATTCATAAACTTAACCGTATGAAAAAGTATTTTGTTTTTAAATCTATCCTCCTGCTATGCGTGCTCATGGCAGGAATGGGTAGCGTGTGGGCACAACAAGACACTGTCTATACGAAATGGAAACGGACATCACTGGCCGATTTGCAGAGTGGCGATAGGGTGGTGATTGTTGATTTGAATAAGGCTGTTGCCATGTCTAACGACAAGGGCTCCAGCAAGGCTCCAGGAGCGGTTTCGGTGGAGTTGAACGATGCCCAGTATCGCATCACTAGCGATGTGGCCGACAATGTGCAGTGGACTATTACGGCTACTGAAGCGGGTTACATGTTGGTTCGGGACACGTCTATCTTCCCGAGGATGTGGTGACCAATGGCGCGATGTATGTATTGCTTGAATATCTGCTTGGCGACGTGAATGGCGATGGCCAAGTAACCAGTGTTGATGTTACAGTTCTTTACAACTTCCTGCTCAATGGCGACGACAGTAACATGGTAAACGGAGACCAGAACGGAGATGGCGCAATCTCCTCAAATGATGTGACGGTAGTATATAATGTCATGCTCGGCATTGAAAAATAATTAAT
>JAFZUL010000057.1 GCA_017618355.1 Muribaculaceae bacterium | reverse complement strand
GGCTGCTGGTGCTGCTGCGAGGTTTCTAACATGGGTTGCCAACCTGGCGCTATCCACTACTTCCAGAAGAACGGTGTTCTTTTCGCTCCTGGCAAGGCTGTTAACGCTGGTGGTGTTGCTACCTCTGGTCTTGAGATGACTCAGAACGCTGCTCACCTGAGCTGGTCGGCTAAGGAAGTTGACGATAAGCTTCACTGGATTATGGAGAACATCCACGAGCAGTGCGTGAAGTTCGGTACTCAACCCGACGGCACTATCGACTATGTGAAGGGCGCTAACATCGCTGGCTTCATGAAGGTTGCTCAGGCTATGCTCGAGCAGGGTGTTATCTAATCACGGTATCAGCAATTGATATAACAATAGATAATATACTTGAAATGCCCATCTCAATTTTGAGGTGGGCATTTGCATAATTAGTGGAAAAGTATTACTTTTGCATCGATAATAATAAAATCAAGTATTATGAAGAAATTTTTATTTGTGAGCATTATTGCTCTGTTAGGCATCTTCTCAATGAATGCCGAGAAAGGCGAGAAGGCGTTAGGAGTACAGTTCGACTATGCGACAAAGCACTCAATGGTAGGTCTTGGATTGAATTTCCAGTATGAGTTCATCAACAACTTCAGGGTAGAGCCTGAGTTTATTTACTACTTTGAGAGCGAGGGACTTGATGCGTTCAACGTTAACCTCAATTTCCATTATCTCATTCGCACCAGCAACAAGTTTGCCATCTATCCTATAGCAGGTTTCTCTTTTGCTAGGATTAGCCCCAAGGTTGGCGATGGCGTTAACCGCTTTGGTGCCAACATAGGTCTTGGCTCGGAGTATGCTATAAACGATCACTTTGCTTTCTATGTAGAGGAGCGTTTCCAGATTCTCAAAGACATGAACCAGAGCGTCACCTGCCTTGGCGTAAAGTACAAATTCTAAACACCGAAACGTGAAAAAAACAGAGCCGCGACATCTCATGGTGTCGCGGCTCTTTGCATTGTGTTGTGGTCAAGTCTTAGAAGTCAAGACCATCTTTCTCCTTGCTCACGTTGCGGAAGTGCAATTTGCCATCCTCATATTCTTTAGTGGCAATGAGTGTTGATTTTGGCAGTTTCTCGTAGTATTTCGAGATTTCGATTTGCTCGCGGTTCTCAGAGATTTCCTCGAGGTTATCGGTCTTCTCGGTAAACTCTTGGAGTTTTTTCTCCAGGTCGTTCTTCATGTCGGCCGAGATTTGGTTGGCACGTTTGCCAATGATAGCCACTGTCTCATAGATGTTGCCTGTTTGCTCTGCGAGATCAATCAGGTCGTGAACAGTTGTGTTTTGTGGAGCGTTTGATTTCTTGTAATCGATAGCCATTGTGTCTATAAATTATTATATGTGTTTTTATTATTCTAAAACTAATCTTTGATTCTCAGTTTTTAATCAGCGTGAAGCGCTATTTGCGGTTTAAGAATTTGTCGGCAATCTTGAAGATGTTGTCGGCTTCTTTGCGGTTCTCGCTGTTGGGAAAGTCGTTGATGTAAGCGTAATACTCGTCAACCACTGTACGGAAGCGTTCTTCCTTCTTCTCGTCAACACTCATCTGAGCCTCTTTAAAGCGTGACTTGAGGATGAGCATTTCCAGTTTCTCTTTATACTTGCTGTAAGGGTAAGCTTTGATGGCATTCTTAGCCGTAATTACAGCACTCTCATAGTTGTTGCCCAGGTAGCTGCCCAGATTGTAGTAGAGTTGGGCATTCTCCAGCTCTTTGAGCACCAACTTGTCTTGCAGCTCAAAAATGGCGTTTTGTGCTATCGCTACCTTGTCGCTTTTGGGGAAATAGTCGAGGAAGGCCTGCAACTCCTCAATAGCCTTTACCGTCTCACTCTGGTCAAGTTGGGGCTCTGGAGAGTCAAGGTAGTAGCCATAACCAGCATAAAAGCGTGCCAACTCGGCGAACTGCCCTTTAGGATATTGGGTGTAGTACTGCCTGAAAAATGAACCAGAATTTAGGTAATCGTGGTTCTCGTAGTAGCTCAGCCCTAGCAGATAAAGACATTCCTCGCCCTTCTCGGTGCCTTTGAAAATGGGCACGAGGTCGGTGAGAATGGTGTAGGCCTGAGTGTATTTCTTGTTCTCAAAAGCCTGCTTGGCGTAGGAGTATCGATAGTTGTAGTCGCTGCTTTTCATCACTTTGCTGTATTCTCCACACGAGCAAAGCACAAGAGTCAGCGACAATATTAATAATAAGCGACGTGTCATTACAGTATTTTACCAATTAGCGTGCAAAGTTACACATAATTCGCCACATGGCAAGTCATTTTAATGTTTTTTAGTTTTATTGCTCACAAAGCACCGCTCGGACACATTGCGAGCGGTGCTTTGTGTGATATGACCTGAATATGTTAAAAGTTATAACCCACGTTGATGGAGAACGTGTGGTTCTTGATGCTGTTGTGGTTGACTGCTCTTAAGCGCTTACCATTAACATTTACTAAGCCACCGTCGTAGTTGAAGCCAGCGAAATACTTCTTGTTAAAGGTCACGCCTGCTCCAAATGCGATGCCCACGTCAAATGGGTTGATATAGTTGGTGTTCTTGTCGTTGATATTTACCGCGCCAAGAATCTTAACCTCATCTCTGTCGGCTTGATCTGGGTTAAGTATCGAACTCCCATCGTAGTCATCCATTGGAGTGACGTAATTAAACTCTGGGTTGCCGGTGAGGTCAAGCGCACCGAGTTTTTCTTTCTTCACATCGTTATGTATATAAGCCTTGCCACCAATTCCGTAAGCGAAATATGGACCCAGGTTCACTTGCAACTGGTAGTTTTTGTTTATGTTGTAGCGATAGGATGCCTGTACTGGGATACGAATGTTGTGCATAGTCAAGTTGGCAGTGTAGTCGTCAAGGTAAGTGCCTTCTACTACTTTACTGTTGTCTTGTCTGAAGGTGAACTTAGCACCCGAAGCGCTATAATATACACCAGTGTTAATCCATATGCTTTTGATCACAGGGATGTCAATGCTTACGCCAAAGTTAATGCCTGCTTTCTTGTGAACATCAACGATGTAGGGGCGGTCACTAAAGATTTTAGAAACATCTTTATCGCCAATGTTGTTTCTCATGCCGTTGATGTTGAGTCCCACGCGGAATCCAAAGGTGATTTTCTCGTTTGTCTTCTCTTTGGAGAAGAAGTCTTCAAACGACTGTGCCGACATGCTTAACACTGTAATTGCGGCAACAGCCAGTAACATTAATTTTTTCATTTCGTTATAGTTTTAAAATTTTTAATCAATCTAATCGTCATCTACCACATCATCAATGCTTTCGTGATAATTGTGATACTCGCTATGAGGGTTATATAGAGCTGCATCATCAACGTCTTGTGCTGGATTTGTGCTTGGACGTGTAAAATCCCCTTGTTTTGGACGAGCCCAAGGCTCAAATCCTCTACTCTTTTTTGAAGAGTTGTTATCGCTATCGCTGTTTGCCCAGCTCTCAAAGTTTTTTAATATCCCCATATTAGTTTTATTACAACCTGCAAAGATACAACATTTTTTGAGAAAAAGCGTAAAAAGAGTGCATAAAAATCGCCCAACAACTTAACGCTGGGCGATTTTTGATATGATGTGTTGCTCTTATGCGAAGGATTACTCCTCATCGAGCAAGATTTCCATAACCTTGATGGCACTCTTCATTACCGAAGTACCAGGGCCGAAGATGGCAGCTACGCCAGCCTTGTAAAGGAAGTCGTAGTCCTGCATAGGAATCACGCCACCAGCGGTAACGATAATATCCTCACGGCCAAGCTTCTTGAGCTCCTCGATAACAGCGGGGATAAGAGTCTTATGGCCTGCGGCAAGCGAAGAAACGCCCATCACGTTAACGTCGTTCTCCACTGCCTGACGAGCACTCTCCTCGGGAGTCTGGAACAATGGTCCCATATCCACGTCAAAGCCGCAGTCGGCATAACCAGTGGCAACAACCTTGGCGCCACGGTCGTGACCGTCCTGTCCCATCTTGGCAATCATGATACGAGGCTGACGACCTGCCTTCTTGGCAAATTCTTCAACCATTCACTTGGCCTCGAGGAACTCCGAATTGGTTTCGCTTTCTGAGGAGTATACTCCTGAAATAGTTCTAATCACTG
>JAFZUL010000056.1 GCA_017618355.1 Muribaculaceae bacterium | reverse complement strand
TTATGGACATGTTGCGCCTGGTCGGTGCTCACTGCGATAATCTTCACGCCGGTTTCCTCCTGCCAATCTTCATATACCTCGGCGATGGCGTCGAGCTCACGCAGGCATGGCTTGCACCAAGTTGCAAAGAGGTCAATGATAAATGGCTTACCATCGTTAGAGAGCTCGTTGATTTTCACCTCCTGGCCATCAATAGTCTTCAGTGTAACAGCAGGCAGCTGGGCAAACACATCGCTCGAAGCCACAAGGGCTAATAAGCATGTTAGCAAAACTAATTTTTTCATTTTATTTTTTAGTTTAATATTGGTGGGTCCAACAAATTCCTTGAGGCTTCAACACATCCTTCAGAAATTCACTGAACCCACCAATTAGACTATATTATCTGTTTAAGGATTAACCTTGGTGATGACAATAGTCATGTGCTCAAGGTCAACAGTTAGATTATAGACTGTACCGGTTGGAGCCTCAAAAGCCCTCCAGTCGGTGGTCACAAGAGGAATCTCTTGACCAAGAACAGCATCAGAAATCACAAAATTGGTAAACTCATCGGCGGTTGTGGGACCGAAACGCTTGTCTTGGATCTCGTCCCAATTGTCATCGGTACTGGCAAGAGCTTTAGTGAGCGCAAAGTAACTTGTGGCATATCCATCACCAATTGAAGTTGTGGTCACCTGTACAGTAAAGACTTTTCCATTAGTGGTGTTCATCTGCACACCAGTTGCAGCGCCCCAGGTATTGCCATTGACCTCACCGAGGACATAAACATTCTCTTGGGGTGTTGGCTCCACATTGCCAAGCAAGATATTGTAGATGAATGTCACATCAGCCGAAGTGATGTTTCCGTCGCCATCAACATCGCCGTTAACCATGCCCTCGTCATCATTATTGAGCATGTAGTTGTAAAGCAATGTCACATCGGTAGCAGTAACCACTCCGTCGCCGTTCACATCGCCAGGAACAACTGGGCCACCCATTGGAATAACAGTGAGGGTCATGTCGTTAGCGTTAACGCAGAAGGTGAACTCACCACCATTCTCAATGCGGAAGTTAGCTCCGTCAACCATAGCCAATGGAGCATTGAGCAGGTCACTGTTGATCAGGAAGTAGCCAACACCATTGTCATCTTGACCACCATACCATGTCCAACCATCACCGTTAGGAGTGATAACCTTGAACTCAGCGCCAGCCTGAAGAGTGCCTTGAGCCTCATAGATGCCCTCGTTCTCAGTAGCGGTAAATACTAGACGGCCGCCATTCTCGGTCTGATTCCAGTCATTGAAGGTACCAACAAGGTAGAACTCGCTTGGAACCTCAACTGTGCCATAAGGCTTGATAGTTGTCTGAGCTGCGTTGATAATTTTGCCTGTGCTACGATCAATGAGCAGAGCTGCGACAGTGAGTTGTGTCTTATCTTGAATAACAGTCTTTCCAGTGATGTCGGCAACATAGTTGAACGGCAATGCCTCACCAGCGCTAAATGATGTGGGAACCGAGCCGTTAAAGCCATTTTGAATGTTCCAAGCTGCTACTGCCACATGGTTGTAGGTCACGCCACTTACTGGTGAACCTTGACTACACCACCATGACATATACGAGGGATACCCACTTTGACCACTAAAGTAGTTATATTGTGCCCAACCTGTGCTTGTCCCATGAAGTCCGTCCTCGATAAGCACTAATGCAATGCCATAGTTAGCATTTTGTTCGTTATAGGCAAACATTGAGCTTGTATTGATGTTAATCTTGCTCATGGCTTCATCATCCCATTTAGCAGTAATATCCACCTTGCCGTCGGGGAACGTTTCAAGCAGAGGATTGAGGGCATTCTGCAAATATTCTGGATTAGGATCCAAGTCTGAGCCACGGTCAATACGAGAGTCTGGAAAACCACTGACAGTGTTCAAAATTGGACTATAATCTGAAATCTGCATAGGATCGGGATAATTGCCGCTTCCACTATGCGCTGCAATGAGAACCACCCTGTCGCCATAGATTTCATGAGCCATCTCCATTCCTACAAATCCTCTTGGGCACCATCCGCACCAAGTGCCAGTAAATTCCTCTACTACAGGAACTTTGGGGAACATGAATTCTTTAATATAGAATTCACCATTAGCGGTAGCTTCTTCTGTAGTTGCCTCGTTGGCTTCACCATTCACCTTAGTGAAAATCACATTTTTAGTACCCTTCATTGGCACGCTGGTATCAAACGAAATATTTATTGATTGTGAACTAGCATATTGTAGATTGTCAACAGGCACAGTAACCTCAGGAGTCGCAGTAGAAGCGTCGCCATTGTCGGTGATGATGTATGAAACCGAAGTAATGGGGTTTTTGCCCTTGTTCTGGATTTTTACAGGAATAATTGCCTCGTCATCTTTCTGGTAATAGTGAGTTCCGAAATCGAAAGCTATAGCATAGTTGTCAGGCATTTGAACACCCTCAGCAAGGACTTGCAACGCCAACTTGCCGTGGTCTAAAACAGAACCCCAACTGGTCTGACTAACCGAAGATCTAAAGAAGAAAGAATTAGTCTCATACTCTCCACCACACATAATTGGGTAGTCCTGACCATTAAGAGTCATGGTAAATCCCACATAGTTGTTATAATTGTTAATTGCATAGGGAGTAGTGAGCGCAATATCGTTAGCACCAGCTGTCAATGTTGAGAGGTCCACCTCTTGAACATAAGTGACACCCTGAGCATTGTTTCTTAAAATCCTACTTACCCAGATTTTAAGGCTGGTAATTTTGGGAATGGTGGTCGCATTTAACCACAGGCGCACGGCTTTAATAGTGGCACCGCCCATTACTGGGTCATTCTTAACGATGCGGATTGCCGCCTCATAGTCGGCTTGGGAGTCATAGCCAAATGCCCCAAAATTGGAGGCATTGACATCATTGTCACCGAAGTAGCCCCACCACATTTCTCCCTCGGCAGGGGTGATGGTTGTCGCAGACACATTCTGCAACTGACTTGACATTGCCAAAAAAATGGCAAACAGGAGTAGAACTGTTTTTTTCATTGTCGTAGTTTATTTAAAATGTTAATTAATTACCAAGTAGAATATTATATATTGCGGTCACATCACTTGAAGTGATATTGCCGTCACCGTTCTGGTCGCCATTAATCAAGAGGCTGGTGTCGTCGTTGAGCAGGTAATTGTAGATTGCAGTCACGTCCGAAGCCGTAACCACCCCGTCTCCATTCACATCGCCAGGTACGGGTTCTTCCTGTTCTCCATAAGTGAATTTTATCTTTACCGTGCGAACAACTCCTCCAATAGAGGCTGTGAGGATGGCATTCATATGACCATCGCTCTGGATGTCCAAGGCATCAAACTGCACTAGACAGATGCCATTATTAGCAGAGAACATTTTAGTAAGCGAAGTGTTGCTGCCAAAAGAACTACACAAGCCACCCATACACCAATTTACATTATCGCAGACAAAGGTCTTCTCAAGACTAGTCATTATAGCAGCGCCTTGAGTGTAATTGCCAGATAGCATCTGCAAAATAAGTCCATTATTAGGATTAGAGCTTGGATTGGTCTCACACGCTATTTCTCCAAAATCGTTCTCTTCGGCAACAATTTTAACAGTTGAGCCATCGGAAAGCGAGTTTCCATGGTAACGGAACTCAAAATTAGCATTATCAGCTTGTTCGCCATTGATGAATTTTATATTCACCGTGCGTGTAATACCGTCAATAGTGGCAGTAAGCACTGCGACTAGATATCCATCGCTCTGGATGTCCAAGGCATCAAACTGTGCTTGGCAGAGGCCATTGTTAATCGAGAATATTTTGGTGAGCGAAGTGTTACTACCAAATTGACTACACAAACCTCCCATACACCAATTTATATTATCGCAGACAAATGTGTTCTCAAGAATAGTCATTGTAGCAGTACCTTGAGTGTAATTGCCCGATAGAATTTGCAAGACAAGTCCATTGTTAGGATTGGAACTGGGATTTGTCTCACACGCTATTTCTCCAAAATCGTTCTCTTCGGCTTCAATGGTCACCATAGCGCCATCGGCGAGCGACTCGCCATGGTAGCGGAACTCAAAATTCTGCGCCACAAGAGCCGACACCGACATTAGCAATAAGGTTGTCGTTAATAGTAAACGTTTAATCATAAGTTAGTTTTATGGTGGGTTCTACAAACCAATAAGCTAAGCCACAAAGAGGGAAGAACCCATTACGCCCCAAAATGGCTCCCATTAAAAATACAAAGTTATATTTTTTTATTAATATAATAAATTAACAATTTAATATTTAACGTTTTTTTGACTTTAACCCAAACATCGAAATGCTGCGAACTGTGAACTATGAACAGTGAACTAAAACTGTGAACTGTGAACTATTTAATGTGAGTTCCAGCTTGGAGGTCGCTGAAGCGGGCGGCATTGACAAGCACCACTTCGTTCACGCCGTGAGCAATGGCAGAAAAAGCGTTGTCTATAATGGGAAACGCCGACGGCTTGATAATACCCATCTCACGCAGGGCTTTATACTGAGTGCGCCGCAGCATGGGGATGACACTGTCGGGATTATCTTCATTGGTGAGCAGGCCATTCTCCTCTCCCATCACGTTAATGATTGTGACGTCGTAAGCTATGGTGAGGGTGCGCGCTATCTCGTAGGCAAACATCTTCACGTCGCCGTTGAGGAGATTGCCCTTGCCGTCGTGAGTAAGGGGGGCTATCACTGGCACAACATTCTCTTCAAGCAGTTTTATGAGCATCGACGAGTTCACTCGACGCACCGTACCCACGCGCCCCACGTTCACTGGTTTGACTGGTAGTTTTGTGCTCTGCACTAGGTTAAGGTCCACGCCCGTTAGTCCTACTGCGTTAAGGCCACGCCATTGCATGATGGCGACGAGGCGTTTGTTGACGAGTCCGCCATACACCATTGTCACGAGGTCCATCACACGGTCGTCGATGATGTCGCGGCCGTCGTTGGTCTTGCGGATGGTAATGCCCATCTTCTCGGCAACCATCGACGCCATCGTGCCCTCGCCATGGACAAAGAGTTTGAGTCCCTCAATAGCGGCAAAGTCCCGAATCAGCGCCCGCAGGTTCTGTGGATCCTCCACCACAACACCATCAACATTTACTATAGTAAGCTTCTTCCTCATATTATTCAAACGATTTATTTTTGTTTTGATATTATCAAACGACTAGAAACGACTAAAAACGACTTTTATCTCATCTGTGTTATGATTGAATTACTAATAATTAGTCCTTCTTTTTTTTATAGTAGTGAACAACCTGTCCATTAACACCTATGATTTGTTTTGTCTCTTCATCATAAAAATAACGTTCATAGTCAATCTCAGGCGGCAAGAAATTAACCAATATTCCACATTGTTTGTGCATCAATCGCATGTAATTAAACAACTGTGCCCTATGAATATTTATTAGTTCAGAGACAGCTTTACACTCCACTATTATGTCATCCTTGCAAAGATAATCCAATCTAAAAAGAGTATCCATTGTTTTTCCGTGATATAAAGGATGAAATGTCAATTCACGTTCAAACGGAATTTCTCTTTCAGTAAATTCCATTTGTAATCCTTCCTGATAACAAAATTCATTAAGTCCAGGACCCAATTCATCATGGACAGCATAAATAGCACCAACCACATCAAACATTTTCTTTTTTAATTCGTCAATGTTGATCATAGCAGCAATTTTAACTATTAAAAAAAATCGTTTTTGGTCGTTTCTGGTCGTCTGATAAAACTAATTGTCTTAAAAAGAAAAAAGATCACTCGTCGGTGGAGAATTCCATAAGGTAGGCTTTGATGAAGTTGTCGAGGTCGCCGTCCATGACGGCGCCTACGTTGCTGGTCTGGTAGTTGGTGCGGTGGTCTTTGACGCGGCGGTCGTCGAAGACATAGCTGCGTATCTGGCTGCCCCACTCTATCTTCTTCTTGCTGTCCTCGATTTTGCGCTGCTCCTCGCGGCGGTGCTCGAGTTCCTTGTTATAGAGGATAGACTTAAGGTTGCGTAGGGCATTCTCGCGGTTCTTAGGCTGGTCGCGCGTCTCGGTGTTCTCCACGAGGATTTCCTCCTCCTCGCCAGTATAGGGGTCCTTGAACTGGTAACGCACACGCACACCACTCTCCACCTTGTTCACGTTCTGGCCGCCAGCGCCACTACCGCGGAAGGTATCCCACGAGATGCGAGCGGGGTCGAGAACTATCTCGATGGTGTCGTCAACCATAGGACTGACAAACACCGAGGCAAACGAGGTCATACGCTTGCCCTGAGCGTTGTAGGGCGACACACGCACAAGGCGATGCACGCCATTCTCGCTTTTGAGGTATCCGTAGGCGAAATCGCCCTCGATGCCAATGGTCACACTCTTGATGCCCGCCTCGTCGCCGTCAACCAGATGCTGGATGGCAGTCTTGTAGCCATGCTTCTCGCACCATCGCAGGTACATACGCATGAGCATCGATGCCCAATCTTGGCTCTCGGTGCCACCGGCTCCCGAGTTAATCTTCATGATGGCGCTGAGTTTGTCCTCTTCACGACGCAGCATGTTGCGAAGCTCCAGCTTCTCCACTTTGTCGAGAGCGTCGGCATAGAGCGTGTCGAGTTCTTCCTCGGTGAGCAGTCCTTCTTTCACGAAGTCGAAGCCCACTTCCACTTCACCTACTGCAGCCTCCACTTCTTCGCATTTCTCAATCCACATTTTCAGTGTCTTGATTTTGCGCATCTGCTGTTCGGCTTTCTTTTGATCACTCCAGAAATCGGGCACATGAGTGCGCAATTCCTCTTCTTCTACTTGGATTTTCTTGTTATCGACGTCAAAGATACCTCCTCAACGCATCCTTGCGTTCTTGTATCTCTTTTAGTTGGTCGGTTGTAATCATCTGAGCTCAATGATTTAGGGGTTAATAAATTAGATGTCAGAAATCAGATATCAGTTGTCAGATTTCTTATATCAGTTATTTGTTTGTTATTATATGCTTAAATCAACGTCAAGTTTTTCTTCTTTCTTACCTTTGGGGCGGTAATCGACGGCATACATGGCATCAATCAACTTAGCATAACGCTTGTTGACTACTGCGCGCTTGATTTTTAGGGTGTTGGTCAACTCGCCGCTCTCCATAGTGAAAGGTCGTGGCAGCAACACGAAGCGCTTAATTTGCTCGTAACTGGCGAGGTCTTTCTGATACTCATTTATGAGTTTCTCTATCATCTCGTGAACCTTGGGGTCGTTGACCAGTTCCTCGTTGTTCTTAAACTTAATTTTGCGCTTTGTTGCCCACACGCTGAGTTCATCAAAGTCAGGGACGATAAGCGCCGACACATATTTGCGACCGTCGCCAATCACTGCCACTTGCGCCATATATTTATCTTGTGCCAGCAGCGACTCAAGCACCTGTGGAGCAATGTATTTGCCATTACTTGTTTTGTAGAGGTCTTTCAGGCGCTCAGTCATAATGAGATGTCCTTTCTCAGTAAGCTCGCCGCAGTCGCCAGTGTGGAACCATCCGTCCTTATCGATAGCCTGAGCCGTCTCCTCGGGTTTGTTGTAGTAGCCTCGCATCACCGTGGGGCCTTTCACCAATATCTCGTTCTGGTCACCAATTTTCACCTTCACGCCAGGAATAGGCTCGCCAATGGTGCCCAATTCCCAACCTTGGTTTGGATAGAAGCACACCGAGGCGTTGGTCTCGCTCAGGCCGTAGCCAATCACGATGTTGATGCCCACGGCATGGAGCAATGCGGTGATATTATCGCTGAGCATAGCGCCAGCTGTGGGGAAGAGTTTGCCATTCTCCACGCCAATTGCCTTGCGCAGACGCGAATAAACCTTCTTCTCAAAATATTGATACTGCTTCTCAATGAGATATGGCGCCTTCTTGCCATTGCGCTCATATTTGATATTACGTGTTTTACCAACGCGTATGGCTGTCTTAAACAGAGTCTTGACCACAGGCTTCGCTCCATTCACGTTATCCATGATAGCGGTATAAACCTTCTCCCAGAAGCGTGGCACGCTGCACATGCAGTTGGGGCTAACCTCCTTCACTGCGCGCTGAATATCCTGTGGGTTATAGTTGATGGCTACCACTAATCCGTGAATGAGGCAGAACATCGTCCAGCCAAGCTCAAAGATGTGACTCAAAGGAAGGAAGCTGAGCGATACGTCGTTGTCGTCAACGTAGGTCAAGCGCATGCCGTGTGCCATCATCGCCGCGCTGAAGTTGCTGTGGGTGAGCATCACGCCCTTGGGCTGACCTGTAGTGCCCGAGGTATAAATGAGGTACATCAAATCGTCGGGGCGCCCCTCTTCCATACGCTTGGCGAGTGCACTGCGTTCAAGCTCTCCCGCCTGACCGCCATCGCTAAGGAAGCGCCGCCAAGTAGTTACATTTTTCAGGTTCTTGGGAACTTCCACCTGAGTGTTCATCACCACCACAAGCTTTAGGCAGGGGCACTCGTCAAAGAGTTTCAAGGCTATGTCGTATTGGTCTCGTCCACCCACCATTAGCACGGTGGCTCCTGAGTCGTTGATGATATATGCCGCCTCGTCCTTGCTGCTGGTAGCATAGATGGGCACTGGCACGGCACAGTTGTAGAACGACGCAAAGTGCGTTATCAATATCTCTGGGCAGTTTTGCGAGAACACTGCCACCTTGCCCTGATGCTCCACACCAGCTTGCAGCAAAGCAAGAGCGCAGCGCTCTATGTCTTGCTTAAAACTCTTCCACGACATCGACGTCCACTGGTCGGTAAGGTAGTCACGGTAGCGCAACGCCTCGCGGTTGCCATATTTCTTTGCCTGGTTACTTATCAGGCTCACAAATTCGTTTTGCATATTTCTTTAAGTAAACAAGTTGACAAGTAAACGAGTAAACAAGGTAATAGTATTCTTCGTTACTCAATGGAGAATCTCCTCTAATAATTTATCGTGCAAATATAGTGAAAATATAATGATTCTGCAACCATGAGTCAGATTTTTTAAAACATCACATAATTTCATTATGCTTTAATGCGTTATAAAATAAAAACATAGATAATCATGACACGAGAAATTTATTTGGCTGGTGGATGCTTTTGGGGCACAGAGCACTTTTTTAAATTGATTGACGGAGTAGTTGACACTCAAGTGGGATATGCCAACGGCTCTGTTGAGAATCCCTCCTACGAACAGGTGTGCACACACAAGACAGGCCACGCCGAAACGGTGAAAGTAGTCTATGACCCAGAGAAGATTGGGCTGGAGTTCCTGCTCGATATGTATTTCAAAGCCATCGACCCAACACTCGAAGACCAGCAAGGTCACGACGTGGGACCGCAATACCGTACTGGCATCTACTACACCGACCCTGCCGACTTACCCGTTATCGAAAAGCGTGTAGCAGTAGAGGCCGAGCGCTACTATAAACCCATCGTCACCGAAGTGCTTCCTCTCAACTGCTTCTATCCAGCCGAGGAGTACCACCAGGACTACCTCGACAAAAACCCTGATGGCTACTGCCACCTTCCCATCGGCCTCTTTGAATTGGCACGTAGAGCAAAGCCGTGAGCGAAATGAATAGGCACATCTTGAAATACCCTCTTCTATTGCTGCTATTCTCAGTGACAAACTTTGCTATGGCTAATGTACTTGAAGACAATTGGAGCTATAGCATTAGAAAAGGCGAGACTATATTATCGTATAATGGCGACAAGACATTTGCCATGCACAGTGTCATGAAATTTCCACAAGCACTGTATGTTGCTCAATATCTTGCTGATAAAGGAATCAGCCTTGACCAGTGCGTAATGGTCGAGAAGAAGGATTTAATGGCCGACACTTGGTCGCCAATGCTCGAAACCTTTGATCAGGAGAAAGAATTCAGCTATCGTGAATTATTAGCCCTCTCCATACAGCAGAGCGACAACAATGCCTGCGACATACTTTTCAATCAATGCGGTGAACCCCAAAAGGTAGAAGAGTATATCAAAAGTTTGGAAATCAATGACATTTCTATAAAGAAAACTGAAAAGGAGATGCACGACAACCCATCTACTGCCGATGAGAACTGCTGCACGTCGTCGAGTATGGTGATATTGCTTGAATGGTTCTACGACCACCACAACGACAACGAATATCTGCAGTATATCTGGGACCTGATGCTCAACTGCAAAACTGGGCAAGATCGCATTCGTGCCGCTTTGCCACCAGGAGCGCAGCTCGTCAACAAGACAGGAACAGGACCAAGATACTATGAATCATACTGTGAAACCAATGACGTGGGAATTGTGCTGATGCCCGATGGCACCCATATCCCTATCGCAATATTCATTGGAAGGGGAACATATTCCATTAACATTGCAACTATCGCAAGTCGATTGTTGAAATCGTCTAATAATGACGAATGAAATAATATTAAAAAAGTAAAATTTTGAACAGAAAATTCCCTAAAAAGTAATTTAGTGTTCAAAATTTTACTATATTTGTGGCTAGCAATCAACCAATTAAAGCAGGACACTTCTGATAAATGGAGAAATTAGGTCAGAGAATAAAAATATCATTTTCCGCTTGGAGCAAGACGAGTAATAACTCGTAATAGTTCTTTATAGTATCTGAAGTTTGACACCAAACGATAGACCTAAGATATTTTTTAGTGGGACGTTATTGTCAAAAAACTTAGAACGGATGTAAAAGTCACATGAGCTCACCTCATAAAAAAGACTGACGCTTTTAGCCACTTTACGATTGTTGCCTGGGATTTGCCAAGTCACACGTTGGCCAAGCGCCACATTAAGCCTAAATCTTGTTGACACGAACGGATAATAATTATCTGGGTAACGGTCAGGCTCTTTAACCCAGAACTCATTACCAAAGATGGTGTTCAGATATACGCTAGCCTGAAGCGGCTGAACGCTCCAACCTCGTTTCAAGTTTATGTTCCAAGGCAAGTAGTTCTCTTTCAATGTCATGGTTGCTTTGCCGCGCGAGCTTTGATGTTTGGGCACATAACCAAACAGCAGGTGCGTCTCCCAATGTCCTTTTTTGCCATAACACCATCCAGCTCCAAGCGACACAACACCCATATTACCGGCGTTCTGAATGACCAATTGGCTTGGAATGAGTGCCGTAGCCCAATGTTTGCGGCAGCCAACCAGCTCCTCATGAGCAGGTTGCGCCACATCGACACTATCGGCCATCACACTAAAAGCCGGCAGCATCAGCACTAAACTAATAATAAACCTGCTCCGTCTCATATCCATCTGGTGTTATGGTCATTATGCGATAATTCCTATTCTTGGCATTATCAACAATATAGAACAAAAGTCCATCGCCATAGATGTCGTCAACATCTGCCTCATGCATGTGACCTGCCACGCAACACATCAACCCAGGGAACAAGTCAAGGTACTGTCGAAAAGTCTCGCACAAGCCATTATTAAACTGGGAGCTGTAAGGAGGAGCATGCATGACTACAACAGTGCGATCAAACATTGAAGAGTCACTTGTGGATTCCAGTTTCATAAAGCCAAAATCGGGAACCACCGTCATGTCCTCATACTCCGTAGCGTTAGTATTAACACACACAAACTTCACGCGTGATGCTATAAACGAGAAATCCATCGGTCCAAACATGACTTTATAGGCCTCATCGCCTGTACCGAGAAAGTCATGGTTGCCAATCAGCGTAACATAGGGATAGCGCAAATCGCTGATTATGTCGCGGTATAATTCAAACTCCCTTGACATTCCCACATCAGTTATGTCACCGCAATGTATGACAAAATCAATGTCTTCCCTGCTATTCATACTGGCAATCTCTGCCTTCAATTCGGTGTACCAGAGATGTGTGTCACTAATAAAAGCGACATGAAGCGTGTCTTTATCGGCAAAACGGTTTTCTATCAGTTCCATTTGCTTTGCATTAATCCCAATTTCACCGCCGAAGTTTATATCATAGGGGTGCGTGTCAAAGATATGCTCACACGAAATGAGCATCACCAAAATCATGAGTAAAACAGTGTTTTTCATTTGCTAGACCTCCTATGTGACTGCAAAAATAAGCATTTTCCCCGAAATTTTCAAAAATTGCACAAAAGTTTATCACACAAATTGGCTAGTAGGTTATTATTGTTTAATAATGACGTGCTTAGTTTTTGCTCACGGCTGACATATCTTTGCAGGCAAAAGCAAAACACCTGATAATGTCAAAAGAAAACATCTATCTCAACCGCATCTTCAACAAGCATCAGCGACAGGAGCACGAGCAATATCCTTTCTCCATCCCCGTGATAGCCAATTTCAAAGAACTGGTTTTCAACAAGTCGGTCACTTACATCGTGGGACCAAACGGCTCAGGCAAATCCACCCTACTTGAGGCTATTGCTGTACTGCTGGGCATGAACCCCGAAGGCGGCACACGCAATTTCAATTTTCACACAGTGGAATCACACTCTAACTTATGGGAAGAACTTGGCAAAGGAATGGCAAGCCTTTCTTTTGATGACACATTCTTTTTCCGTGCCGAGAGCTACTACAACGTTATTTCTGAAATCGACCGCCTTGGAATCGTTAAATATTACGGCGGCAAAAGCATCCACGAGCGGTCGCATGGCGAGGGGTTTATGGCACTGATTCAGAACCGTCTGCAGGGTCGCGGCATCTACATCTTCGACGAACCCGAGGCGGCGCTGTCGTTTGTCAACCAACTCGCTTTCCTTTGCTGGATGAAAGAGGTAGTGCAACAAGGGGCGCAAATCATCATCTCCACCCACTCGCCAGTAGTGCTCTCCTACCCTTACGCCTGCATCTATGAGATAGAAGACGGCAACATACTACACAAGACTTATAACGAGTGCAGCGTCTATCGCGACCTACATAACTTCATCCTCAACCGCGAGATATATCTTAAGCAGCTTGGACTCTAAGTGAACAAAATAACACATCAAAGGAAATGTTCTTTTGATGTATTTTGTTTATTGTTGAAAAGTTTTTCTTAATTTAAAGATGTGTAACTGCTCGGTATTTCGAGGATATTTTGTATATTTGCAAATTATTTTAGAGGCACAACACATAAGTTATGGACTATCAATCAATTACCCATATTTCCCTTGTTGTTGCAGGCTTTTTGGCGCTTGCTATGATGCTGAGATATGACATGGTAATGCTGCAGCAGAAGGGCTACAGCAACAAGAAGTTCATGCAAAGCCTCCACAGCAGCGACGAGACCTACAGCGGCAAGCGCATTGTGCCTATGGCGGCTCTTGTGGCATGTGCCTCAACCTACGCCCGCGAGTCGTGGATGGTGGTAGCGCTTATCACTATTGCCGTTCTTGCACTCGCCATCACAGTGATGTTCTCCAAGAAGGCCAAGACACAAAAATTGAGCTTACGAGGCATAGTAACCATCCTCATTGTGCTGGCAGTTGTTGCAGCGTGCGCCGCTTCGCTGTTCACTGCCAAGTTCACACTCGAGGCAGGCATGCTAGTGCTGCTTTTCACTTCATTCTCCTATGTCCTCTTGCTTGGAACGAACTGGATAGTGGGCTTATTTTCAAAGAAAACAAATAACAATACACAATCTATAAATCAAGATGAAGAAATTTAACGAATACAACAAGTTCAATCTTTCGGACATCAACAAGGAAGTCCTGAAGAAATGGGACGAAGAGAGCGTGTTCGGCAAGAGCATCGAGGAACGCGAGGGCGCTCCAGCTTTTGTCTTTTATGAAGGACCTCCCAGCGCCAATGGTATGCCAGGCATTCACCATGTGATGGCGCGCACCATAAAGGACGTTGTGTGCCGCTTCAAGACCATGCAGGGCCACCAAGTGCTGCGCAAGGCTGGTTGGGATACACACGGACTGCCTGTGGAGCTCGCCGTGGAGAAATCTTTGGGCATCACTAAAGAGGACATTGGCAAGAAGGTCAGCGTTGACGAGTATAATGCCACCTGCCGCAAGGAGGTGATGAAATATACCAAGGAGTGGGAAGACCTCACTCACAAGATGGGATACTGGGTTGACATGAAAAACCCATATATCACCTACAAGAACAGCTACATCGAGTCGCTGTGGTATCTCTTGAAGCAGCTCTACAACAAAGGCTTGCTCTACAAGGGCTACACCATCCAGCCCTACTCGCCCGCCGCAGGCACTGGCCTGAGCTCTCACGAGCTTAACCAGCCCGGCTGCTATCGTGACGTGAAAGACCAAACCGTGACTGCCGAGTTCACAGTGGTTGATAACGGACACAAAGTGATTGAGGCCATCAAGGCTGCCGCCGACGAGAAATTCCGCGACAACCTGCGCATCCTCGCTTGGACCACCACTCCCTGGACCCTGCCAAGCAACACTGCGTTGTGCGTTGGACAGAAAATCGATTATGTGGCTATCGAGAGCTACAACCCCTATAACGGCAACCCTGCCATCTACCTGATGGCAAAGGCACGCGTTGATGCCTATTTCAAGCCCGAAGGCGCCGAGAAGCCTCTCGACGAATACACCGTGGGCGACAAGGTTGTTCCCTATAAGGTTATCGCCGAGTTCAAGGGCAGCGACCTGCTCGACATCAAGTACAAGCAGCTCTTCCCCTGGGTAAAACCCGTTGACAAGATTGGCGACAAGATAGTGGGCAACGACAATGGCTTCCGCGTTATCCCTGGCGACTATGTGACTACCGACGACGGTACCGGCATCGTGCACATCGCCCCAACCTTTGGTGCCGACGACGCCTTTGTGGCCCATGCCGCTGGCGTTCCCGCACTCTACATGATCAACAAGAAGCTTGAGACCCGCCCAATGGTGGATCTCACTGGCAAGTACTACAATATCGAAGACCTCGACGAGGATTTCGTCAAGAATTTCGTTAACGTGGAGCTTTACAAAGAATATGCAGGTGCGTGGGTGAAAAACGCCTACGACCCCAAATTCACCGTCGATGGCAAGTACGATGAGGTTGCAGCCAGCAAAGCCGAGGACCTCAACATATACATGTGCATCCGCATGAAACAGGAAGGCACCGCCTTCAAGATTGAGAAGCACGTGCACAACTATCCACACTGCTGGCGCACCGACAAACCTGTGCTCTACTACCCTCTCGACAGCTGGTTCATCCGCTCTACTGCCTGCAAAGACCGCATGGTTGAACTCAACAAGACCATCAAGTGGAAACCCGAGCATACCGGCACGGGTCGTTTCGGCAAGTGGCTTGAGAACCTCAACGACTGGAACCTGAGCCGCAGCCGCTACTGGGGAACACCACTGCCCATCTGGCGCAGCGAGGATGGCGAGGAGAAGTGCATAGGCAGCATCGAGGAACTCTACAACGAGATTGAGAAGTCAGTTGCCGCTGGCATTATGGGTGGCAACCCCTTCAAGGACAAAGGCTTTGTGCCTGGCGACTACAGCGAGGAGAACTACGACAAGATCGACATCCATCGCCCCTACGTTGATTACATCACCCTCGTGAGCGACACTGGCAAGCCCATGAAGCGCGAGCTCGACTTGATTGACGTGTGGTTCGACAGCGGCGCCATGCCTTATGCACAGCTCCACTACCCATTCGAGAACAAAGACCTCGTTGACGAGCGTAAGTTCTACCCCGCCGACTTCATTGCCGAGGGCGTGGACCAAACCCGTGGATGGTTCTTCACATTGCATGCTATCGGCACTATGGTGTTTGACAGCGTAGCGTTTAAGGGTCTTATCTCCAATGGTCTCGTGCTTGACAAGAACGGCAACAAGATGAGCAAGCGATTGGGCAACGCCGTTGATCCATTCAACGCCATCGAGAAATATGGCTCCGACCCCTTGCGCTGGTACATGATCAGCAACTCGGCGCCCTGGGAGAACCTCAAGTTCGACACCGCTGGCGTTGAGGAGGTAAGCCGCAAGTTCTTCGGCACTCTCTACAACACCTACACGTTCTTTGCGCAATATGCCAACGTCGATAACTTCGACCCCGCAGCGCCTCAAGTGCCGCTGGAGAATCGTCCCGAAATTGACCGATGGATTATCTCGCTGCTCAACACCCTCGTTAAAGACGTAACCGAGCAGTTCAACGACTATGAGCCTACCCGCGCCGCTCGCGCTATCAGCGACTTCGTTGGCGAGAACCTGAGCAACTGGTATGTGCGTCTTAACCGTGCTCGTTTCTGGGCTGGTGAGATGACCGAGAACAAGCTTGCCGCTTATCAAACTCTCTACCAGTGTCTTGAGACTGTGGCACGCCTTATGGCTCCTGTGGCGCCATTCTACAGCGACATGCTCTACCGCGACCTCACCGGCAGCGAGAAGTCAGTTCATCTTGCTCTTTATCCAACTGCCGACGAGAGCGTAATCGACAGCGAACTTGAGCACCGCATGGACATCGCGCAGAAAGAGACATCTATGGTTCTCGCTCTGCGTCGCAAGAAGAACATCAAGGTGCGCCAGCCGCTCACCGAAATCATGATACCTGTCACCGACGAGAAGCAACGTGCCGATATCGAAGCTGTGAGCGACCTTATCACAAGCGAAGTAAACGTCAAGGGCATCAAGTTTGTGGGCAACGATGAGGGCATCCTTGTCAAGAAGGTGAAACCCGACTTCAAGAAGCTCGGTCCAAAATATGGCAAGATTATGAAAGCCCTTGCTGCTCAACTTACCACCCTGCCACAGGCTGACATCATCAAGTTTGAGCAAGAAGGCTCTATCAAGCTTATGGTAGGCGACCAGGAAGCTGTCGTAGATTTGGCTGACGTTGAAATCATCAGCGAGGACATTCCTGGATGGCTCGTGGCCAACGAAGGCAACCTCACAGTGGCACTCGACATCACCATCACCGAAGAGCTGCGACGTGAAGGCTTGGCTCGCGAACTGGTGAACCGCATCCAGAACGTGCGCAAGAGCTCTGGATTTGAGATTACCGACAAGATCAACGTCGTGATTGCTCCCGACGAGCGCACCAACCAAACAGTGGCCGAGTTCCATGACTACATCGCTGGTCAAGTTCAGGCCCTCTCGCTCACCGTGGGCGAGGTGCCTGCCGACGCTATAGACCTTGATATGGACGGATGGACACTCAAAATCAAAGTTGACAAAGCATAACAATTCTTCAAGGTTGGCATGGCTTTTGCACCAAGCCAACCTTAAAATTAATGATATTATAACTACTAAAACAAAATACTATGGCTAAAGAACAGAAAAACCGCTACAGCGATGAGGAACTGCAAGAGTTCAAAGCAGTTATTCTTGAGAAATTAGAGGTCGCAAAGTCTAACTACGACCAACTGATGGCAAGAATTCAAGCCGACGAGTCGAAAAACAGCTTCAACATGCTCGAAGAGGGCGCCAGCACTATGGTGCAGGAAGAGGCAAGCCAGCGCGCAGCAAGGCAGCAGGACTTCATCAACAAGCTGCAGGCCGCTCTCGTGCGCATCGAGAACAAGACCTACGGCATCTGCCGTGTCACTGGCAAGCTCATCCCTAAGGGCCGCCTGTTGGCTGTGCCCCACGCCACACTCTCGGTAGAAGGCAAAGAAATTGAGCAGCAGAGGAAAAACAAACGCTAACTTCATCGCCAAAGGTAATGAAAAAAATATCTAATGGATGGCTGGCGACAATTATCATCGCCTCCGTCATTATTCTTGACCAGGCATCAAAGATCTACGTCAAGACGCACTTCTTCCTTGGTGAGCAAATCGATGTGGCCTCGTGGTTCAAGATTATTTTCATCGAGAACAACGGCATGGCTTACGGCATGGAGCTTGGCAGCAAGATGGTACTCACTTGGCTCAGGATAATCTTCTCGGGACTCTTCATCTACTACCTCTTCAAGATTAGGCAGCGCACCGACCTGCCACGAGGCTTTGTGGTGTGTGTCTCGCTGATTACAGCTGGCGCCATTGGCAATGTCATCGACTGCATTGCCTACGGACAGCTCTTTAACGACCCCGCCGCTCCCGAGGTGGCACAGTTCCTGTCCAGCGAGGGAGGATATGCGTCGCTCTTCAACGGCAAGGTGGTGGATATGTTGCAATTCCCGCTCGCCGAGTGGGACTGGCCCGAGTGGATGCCATGGATAGGCGGCAAGCACTATCTGTTCTTCCAGCCTATATTCAACGTCGCCGACGCGTGCCTCACCACTAGCATCATTGCCATCATCCTCTTCTACAACAAGCACCTGCTAGGTGACAAGAAAGACATAGAAAAGGAGAAGGACGAAGACAAGGACAACGAAGATAACGAGGAGAAAAAAGACAAGGAAGCTTAAAGGATTCCCGCTATGCGCCTATCGCCAACAATTATTATTCTGTTGATGATTGCCGCAGCCATCTTTACTGGCTGCGACAGCACTCCTAGCGGAGTAATCAACGAAAAAGACATGGCGCATATTCTCGCCGACTTCGCCAAAGCCGAGATACTCATTGAGCAGAAGCCTGACCTCTTCCCCGACGACTCAACGAAGCTGCTGCTCAAGCAGTCGATTCTCAAGAAATATGACGCCGACCTGGCAATGTACGACTCCTCGCTGGTGTGGTATGGCCACAACCTGAATGTTTTTTCTAAGGTCCACGACAGAGCCATTGAAATCCTTGAGAAAGAGAGCAATAACGGCAAGCCAGTTTACACTAGCGCGCCAGGCGACAATTTTGCTCTTGATAACCAGAGCAACAGAACTCGACGCGTTTTCCCAAACACAGGCGACAGCGCCAATATGTGGAAAGAGCCGCAGCAATGGATATTGACCAATGCCATGCGCGATGGATACATCAAGTTTGACTACACTCCCGACAATGACAGTCGCAAGGGCGATAAATACGCACTGTGCTTCAAGATGATAAACTCGGGTAACGCCATCACGATGCTCGTAGCCATCGACTATATGGATGGGTGCACTTCTTACATCAACCGATCAGCACAAGCCAACGGATGGATAGAAAACGTAATACAAGGCGACACGTCAAGAGTTATCAAGCGTATTTATGGCTTCATTAGATACAAGACGCGCTCTCTCGGTATCACCTTCATCGACAGCACCTACCTGCTGCGCACACATTTCGACCAAGGCAGCTACAGCACCATATCGCAACGCATCGTAGGGCCAAAAGATGTCATTGAGAGCCAAAATCAGGAGACAATCGAACCTGCCCCCGCTCCACAACCTAGCAACTCCTACCCAGGACGCCCACAACCACAACTTGGCAACACTCCGCCCAGCAACAATTCCTATCCTGGGCGACCCGATTCTTACCCTGGACGACCAGAAGGCGGAGTGAGAACCTACAAACCCAAGCCAGGCCTCAACAAGCCGTCAACCCCAAGACGCGACCTGAGACCCAATCCCAACAGCGCCCATCTGCCTAAACAAACAGAAAAATAATGCTTTCTTAAATGCCCAACTCGACATGAAGCGATATATCTCTAACTACACGATTCTTGGCAATGGTGAGGAGATCATTAACCACATCACTACTGTGGGCGATGACGGGAAGTTGATTTCCATCCTGCCTTTTGACCGCGAATTAGGCAACACCGTCTATGTTCCCCAGCCGCTATGCATTGCCACCAACATCGATTTGCAGCTCATAGAAAAGACTTTTCACGAATGTGCCTCACGCCAGCAATTGAAACAACAACTTGCTACGCTCAAGACTTCTCATCCACAACATGGAGATACAGTAGCCGTACTGCAACTTGACTTCGCACACAACATCGTCAATCAAATTTAAGCATTATCTATTCTCTCATGAACCAGCTCGAAAGAATCAAAACAATGGAGGAGCACCTCAACAATGCTTCTCAAGCAGTAAAAGCTTTAAGCGATGCCCTCGACCTTTATACCGAGGCGATGGAGTCGATAGAGACCATCGACGACTATCTCGTAAGCGACGAATGGCAGCAGGACTTCAACGACAGCGAGGCGGGACGACTGCCTAAAGACCTCAAATGCGGAGTCCTCAGCGAAGACGGCATCTGGAACGTCATCGACACTAACCGCGAACTCAATGCCCAAATGCTAGAAATCGTCGCAACCCACCTCCGTCACGACTAGCAACATCTCTCAAACGACAATTAAGGACAAGGTCATTGTTCTCTTTTGATTAAGGACAATGACCTTGCACTGGTTCTTGTATCAAACGATAAGATTCTACTCAAACGAGCGGGTGTCGAGGTCGCTCGCTTTGCCGGTGAACTTTGGAGGACGTTTTTCGAGGAAGGAGTTGATGCCCTCGAGATAGTCTGCGCCTTTATATACGCGGGTGCGGTAGGCATTGATGCGCTCAAAGCCTTCGCTTGAGATTACCGACGAAGCTTTTGAAAGTATGCGGAACTGACGCTTAATAGCACTGATTGACATCACTGAGTTGCGGCGCAATGGTGCCAGGAAGTGTTGCTCAAGCACATTATTGAGTTCCTCAAGAGGCGCCACACGGTTTATCAGACCCACATTCAATGCATCCTCGGCCTCGATAGGCGTAGCGAGGAAGAACATCTCGCGCGCCTTGTTCACACCAAGCTGATTAACGAAATGCATGATTCCCGAGGCGTTGTAAGGAATACCTATCTTGGCTGGAGTGATGGCAAATGTGGCGTTATCGGACGACACTATCATGTCGCAACTAAGGCACAAGTCACAGGCCCCGCCCCACACAGTACCATCCACACAGGCAATCACGGGGATAGGTACCTCCTGCACCTGATGCAGCATGCGCTCCATAGGCACGTCGTAGGCTAGCGGGTCACTTCCGTCTTGTGGCAATTCGCGGATGTCATGCCCGGCGCTCCACACACCCTTGTAGCATTTCGCCTTGATGACGATAGCCACACATTCGTGCTTGTAGCCATAGCCCAACGCCTTGACGATGTCACTACACATCTTGTCGTCGAGACAGTTAAGCTTACTGGGATTATTCATCTCAATAAAGCATATTCTATCGTTGATAGTCACTTCAACACGTTCGAAAATCTTGTCTTCTTCCATTTTTAAAGGTTATGGGTTATTGGTTATCGGTTAGGTGTGAGGAGATTGCGTTGCGATGAATCTCTCCACTATCTTCCATAAACGATAAACGAAAAATGAAATTACATTATCGGGAACAATCCATAGAGGAGGCCATCGATGCGGTCGGTGACTTTGGCGAAGTCCTCGGGTCGATCCCCGAATTTGCAGTTATCGCCGTCGATAATGATGAGTTTGCCATCGTAGTTCTCTATCCATTTTTCATAGAGGCGCTCCAGGCCCTGCAGGTAATCGAGGCGAATGGTCTGCTCATATTCACGGCCACGCTTCTGAATTTGTCCCACCAACGTCGAGATGCTTGAACGGATGTAAATCATCAGGTCAGGCTTCTCTACCAGCGACATCATCAGTTGGAACAGGTCCTGATAGGTCTCAAAGTCGCGGTCGCTCATCTTGCCCTGGTTGTGAAGGTTGGGCGCGAAGATGCAGGCATCCTCAAAGATGGTGCGGTCCTGGATTATCACATCACTGCTCTTGGATATTTCCACCACGTCCTTGAAACGCTTGTTAAGAAAGTAGATTTGAAGGTTAAACGACCACCGCTCCATGTCGTCGTAGAAGTCGGCAAGATAGGGGTTATTGGTCACTGACTCAAAACGTGGTTCCCAGCCATAGTGCTCGGCGAGCATTCGGGTCAATGTGGTCTTGCCACAACCGATGTTTCCTGATATTGCTATATGCATGATTTTAAGTTTTTAGTTTTCGGTTCTTAGTTTTCACTCTCACCTCTCCCCTCTTCCTTATTCATCGGGAAAAGGCCATAGAGGATGCTGTCGATGCGGTTTGTAATGCCGATGAAGTCTTCACGGCGGTTCTCAAAGTCGAGGTTGTCTTTATCCACTATCATCACGCGGCCCTTGTAATGGTTAGTGATGAAGTCTTCATAGCGACGGTTGAGGTTGTCGAGATACTCAATCTGCATGGTCTGCTCATAGTCACGGCCACGCTTCTGGATGTTCGCCACCAGATGCTCCACCGACGAGCGAAGGTATATCATCAGGTCGGGCAGCTTCACGATTGAGAGCATGTGCTCAAAAAGCTCCATGTAGGTCGCGAAGTCGCGCTCCGATATATTGCCCATAGCGCGGTTATTGGCGACAAATACATAAACACCCTCAAAAATCGAGCGGTCCTGAAGGATAGTGCCCTGCGACTGCGAAATCGCCAACAAATCACGGAAGCGCTCCTTGAGGAAATACACCTCAAGGTTGAACGACCACCGCTGGATGTCGTGATAATAATCTTCAAGATAGGGATTGTGAGCCACACTCTCATAGCGCGGAGTCCAGCCATAGTGTTGAGCCAACAGCCGTGTGAGCGTTGACTTTCCTGAACCTATATTTCCGGCTATGACGATGTGCATGATGCAAGCAGAAATTTCTAGTTTGCAAAGATAATAATATATCGTGAACTTTCCTAATGAAAACGAGATATTTTTTCTAGAAAAAAGAGAACAAAAAACAAGAGGACGAGGAGAAAAGTCACCAGCTCTGGGCGCTGTCGCTGTATTGCGCCGCAAGCGCGGCATACAAAAAAGAGGGCGCAGCCATTGCCGCGCCCTCCTCGGTAACATTTCTTTCCTGAAATCAGCCTTTAGCTGTGGGATAGAAAGTGAGAGTCTCACCATCATCGGTGCCAAGCACGAGCACCTTGGGAGTCACCTGCACCACTTTCACGTTGTCTAACATAGCAGGAACCATCTCAAGCATCTCGGCCTTGACTTCTTTCTCCATCTTCTTAAGCTCTGGTTTCAGCATCTTTTCCATCAAACTTCTCATTGATGGATCAACACCCGAAAGGTCAACATCGATATTCACATCGGCCTTTTTCTTGTTGAAGCTGATTACAAGATCCTGTCCTTCTTTATTGTAGATTCCAGGAACCGACATCGATACTCTGATTATCATTTCAGAGTCTTCATCATACTCCTCGTGAGTGAGAATCATATAGCACTCGCCATCGTTATCAAAGTTCAACACCATTTCAACTTCCTCCTCACCGGGAAGCATAGTTGACCAAGCGGTTCTTGTCAAGTTTTGTGCCTGAGCGCCAATCACCCATGCAAGCATCAATGTCAATACAAATAATGTCTTTTTCATAAAAATTTTAAATTATAGTTATTAAAAAAATATATTCAATTTCATGAGAAGGATTATTCCTCTGGTGCTGGTTTGAATGTCAATTCCTCGCCATCTTCATTTGCGAGTTTCAATTCGTCATTGCTAAGCGAGACAACCTTCAAGTTGCCCATATCAGGAATGCTTTTAATCACCTCATTTTTAAGGACAGGTTTCTGCTTCTCTAGTTCAGGTTTGATCATTGAGTCCATCATCTTCTTGGTTGAGGCATCAACACCTTCGATCTCATAGTCAACAGTAAAATCAGCATTCTCCTTGTCAAGTTTCATTTCCAGGTCCTTCCCGTTAAGAGTGTAAGTACCGTTTACCTTTGCTGTAAGGCTGATTGTCATCTTCATGCCTGATTCATTCATCACCTGATCGGCAGCGACAGCTACGGCGCAAGTGCCGTCATCTTCAAAGAAAAGTACAAAACTCGACTCATTTTGATCGATAGACGAATTGGTGAACCACACTTTGCCAATAAGGCTCTGTGCATTGATTGCCACTACCGAAGCCAGCACCAGCATCAATGTAAAGAATGTTTTCTTCATAAATAAAAAGTATAATTTGTGAAAAGTATTAATTTCTAAATCTATTAGATAACTTCATGCAAAAAAAGTTTAATCTCTATTTTGTGTTATTCTAGTGGGTTTGTAGCCGTGCTTGAGGCGGTATTTGCGCACGTCGGCAAAAAGGTCGGTAGCATAGACGAAGTTGTTGAGGTTTTCGTTGTCAACGCTGTAAATCTCGTCTTTGTTACCAACCCATCCCACATGGCCCTTGTAGATGAACACGATGTTCTCGCCAATGCCCATCACCGAGTTCATATCGTGGGTATTGATAATGGTAGTGATGCCAAACTCGTGGGTGATGTCGAAAAGCAGCTCGTCAATCACAATTGACGTTTTGGGGTCGAGACCCGAGTTGGGCTCGTCGCAGAACAAATACTTAGGATTCAGTGCGATGGCGCGGGCTATGGCGCAGCGTTTCTGCATACCACCACTCAACTCGCTGGGGTACTTATTCTCGCTACCTGTGAGGTTCACGCGGTCGATACAGAACTGGGCACGCTCCACCTGCTCGGCATGACTCATCGTGGAGAACATCTTCAAAGGAAATATCACGTTGCCCATCACCGTCTCGCTGTCGAAGAGAGCCGAGCCCTGAAACAGCATGCCTATCTCCTTACGCAACTCTTTCATCTGCTTGGTATCAAACTTGGTAATGTCGCGACCATCATAAAGTATCTCACCACTATCGGGCTTGAACAATCCCACCAGGTTCTTCACCAACACCGTCTTTCCCGAGCCGCTCTGACCAATAATCAGGTTCACCTTGCCGTCGTAGAACTTGGCGTTGATGCCAAAAAGCACCTGCCTCTTGCCACCTTCCTCGTCAAACGACTTCTCAACGTTCTTAACTTCTATCATAATTTTTTTGAGTCTTCAATAAGTTTACATCATCAGCATCTTGGTCAGCAATACGTCGGTGAGCAGGATCATGATGTTGCTCATCACCACGGCGTCGGTACTTGCCTTGCCCACCTCGATGGAGCCGCCTTTCACGGTGTAGCCGTAGAACGACGAGATACTAGAGATGATGAAGGCAAAGAACAGCGATTTTATCAAGGCAAACCACACATACCACTCAATGAAGAGCGTCTGAATACCAAATATATAGGTGTCGGTGTCGATGATTCCCGTTATAACGCATATCAAAAAACCACCAAAGAGACTAGTCACCATACATATTATCACAAGGAATGGCATAATGGTCACCAAACCCGTTATCTTAGGCATAATCAGATAGTTGGCGCTGTTGATACCCATTATATCGAGGGCATCAATCTGCTCCGTCACACGCATGGTGCCTATCTCGCTGGCAATGTTACTGCCTATCTTTCCCGAGAGGATAAGGCACAATATCGACGACGAGAACTCCAGCAGGATAATCTCGCGAGTGGTCAAACCCACCGTGTAGCGAGGCAACAGCGGGTTGCTGATATTGAGCTTGATGAGAAGCGTACAAAGAGCGCCGATGAACAGCGACACAATCAAAATCAGAGGGATGGAGTCAATGCCCAACTTATATATCTCGGCCATATAGCGCTTGAAGAACTCCTTCCATTTGTCGGGAATGCCGATGCTTCGCCACATCAACGCGCAATAAGAGCCTAGTTTATCTAATGACTTTAAGAGTACCATAAATGGTGAGATTATATCTCTGTAGTTTTGTAATTAATTGGCAAAGATAGTAAATAGTTTTCAGTTTTTTGCTCTTCGTTCTTAGTTTTTTTCCTGCCGCCTTAATTTGCCGCGGTTTACGGTGCCAGTTTTAGCTGCAATTTCTCGGGAGCGTTGGTGGTGATGAAATCCACGCCATAGTTGATGCACCAGTCCATGTCGCGGTCGCTGTTTACGGTCCACACGTTAACCTTCATGCCCAGTGAGTGTGCCTCGTCAATCCACTCCGGATGCTCACGCATCACACCTATATTGTAGTCAATGCCTGCCATTCCAAGTTCGGCAAGCTGCGACGGTGACAATTCACCGTTGAGGTAATATACTGGCGTACCCTCTGGAGCATATTTCTTGAGGTCTTTCATGCCCTGATAAGAGAATGTGATATACTCCACACGGTCTTCCAGACCCAGTTTTTTCACCATCTTAACTATCTTCTCGGCAGCTTTCCTCTCTTGGCTACGGTTAGTGTGAGGCTTCATCTCAACGATGAGGCGCGTTTTCAACCCTTTGCCGCACTCGAGCATCTGCTCCAGCTTTGGCAGCGGCTCTCCATTCTTAAGGCGCATATTCTTGAGCTGTTTCCACTTGGCGGTCTCGATGGTGATGCCTTCGAAGGTTTCATCATGATTCACCACTAGCACGCCGTCGGCAGTCATCCAAACGTCAAACTCCGAGCCCCAAGCCCCTATCGAGTCAGCCTTCACAAGCGACCGAATAGAGTTCTGCGCCGAACCCTCTCTGTCCCAGTATCCACGGTGACAAATCACCTCTTGTGCGCTGGCATCGACACTCGCCAAAACCAGCAGTAACATAATTAAATGTCTCATATCATCAATTCTTTATTTGTTTTTGGAGATTTTCTCATAAACACAACTAGAAGCAGCACTGTCACAACAGCACTGCCCAGCGCTAGCCAGTGATTGCTGGTGCCGGTAGTCTCAAGGTAGTTATCCGAAATGTAGTTTTGATTGGCAAGGTAAGTCGCCACCACAATCGAGCCATTATTAAGCGCATGGGCTATGATGGGAGTCCACACCTCGCCTGTCCACACCAGCAGATAGCCGAGCCATGCACCTAGTAGCAAGCGAGGCACAAAACCAAAGAACTGCAAGTGGATGGCACTGAAGACAATCGCCACTGCCCACACCGAAATGTGTTTATTGACTTTGCCATGGAGCATCGTGCCCAGTAAGCCGGCGCGGAAAAAAAACTCCTCACCTAGGCCAGTCAAAATGCCCACAACGAATACCATAAATATCATCATGCCAAGCGACTGTGAGTCGAGCAGCTTACTAGTGGTTGCTGATGCTTCGCTCTCCATGTTGCGCAATTGGTTTTCCACATCTTGCATCAACGATGGGAACTCAATATTCTGATTCCATTCCACAACATAGTTCATGGCGGGTATTATCGCTATCCACACCAGCACCACGAGCAGGACAGATTTCAGTGAAGGTCCCTTGGTCATCCAAAAAGTGTGTGAGAAGGGTTTCAACTCTGCCCTCTTGTTCAACATAGCCAACAATACAACAGGTAAGATAAATATTACCACATTCTGGGCTATCGACATCGCTATCACATAGTTGACATTCTTGGTATCGGCACCAAAAATCAACACTATCGCCACTGCCACCACAAACATGGCGACTATCATTCCGCAAAAGAGGAACAGTATTTTATGTGGCCAGGAAAATCTGCTTTTACTCGGCATTTCTTGTTTTTTTTGCAAAAATACAAAAAAAATTGACTAAATGATGCAGTATTTTCATGGTTTGTGTGTTATAATTGTGTAATTTTGCAACAACTCCCTAAAAATCACATGTAGTTATGAAGACTTTTAAATTTATATTCTCTCTTATTTTAGTGGCGTTTATATGCGTGCCAGCAACATCTTGGGCACAAAACTACGACGATGTTTATATCATCGACGAGACAGCACCAATTCCCGAGAACGAGACTAAAAAAGAACGCAAAGAGCGCATCAAGAAAGACCACGATATTGTAGATTCCATCTATCACCTCAAGGCAGAGCTCGCTGCCGACGACGGCTATTTCGTGCTACAAGCCACTGAGGTGCGCAATAGCTATGGGCGTTATGAATTGGGACTTAACGACAACACCAACTTTATGCTCATGCAAGGCGATAAGGGTATATTCCAAGTGGCCTTCAACACCATGAGTGCTGGCGCCAATGGGTTGGGCGGCATCACTCTGCACGGACGAATCAGCAACAAAAAACTGACGCACGACAAGAAGGGAAACACCGTCATCACTTATATGATGATTGGGCGACGAATGAACGCTAGCGTCACGATAACCATCTTCAAAGGCAGCGATCAGGCCATCGCCGATGTATTCCCCACACTAGGCAACGGACGCATAACACTTCGTGGACGACTTGTGCCCTACCTCAACGAAGACATCCGCATCGAGCCATAACATCCAGTAAAAGAAAAAACAAAGTGAAGAAAAGGGACCTTCCTTTTTCTTCATTTTTGTTTTGGCACAGTAAAAAAGGAGGATGGATGGTTTGAAATCCCATAAAAAGCAGTATCTTTGCCGCCGTTTTTTTGATATTTACTAACCCATAGCGATGTGATTATCGCGTAAAAATATAAAGAACAAGAACAAATGAACTGGACTGCACTTACCACAATAGGTCTGCTCTGTGTGAGCAACATAGTGATGACATTCGCTTGGTATGGCCACCTGAAATTGCAGCAGATGGGCGTGAGCACCAACTGGCCACTAATAGCAGTAATTCTCTTCTCGTGGGGCATCGCCCTGTTTGAATACTCATTTATGGTGCCCGCCAACCGCATCGGCTTTGTCGAGAATGGAGGTCCATTCTCTTTGATGCAGCTCAAAGTTATCCAAGAGGTTATCACCTTGACAGTGTTCACCGTTTTTGTGACAATCTTCTTCAAGAACGAGCATTTGCACTGGAACCACTTCGTGTCGTTCACCCTGCTCATCATGGCGGTGTATTTCGCTTTTATGAAAGCGGAATGAGACGGGGAGACCAATGAAATAGTTAATTTACGTTAATTTAAAACGATTTACAGCAATTTTGCCAAAAAACTAAGACATTTTGGCAAAATTGGCATCATATTTGCTAATTTGGTTGTAAATGATTTTAATAAATCATAGAAACGCACTCGTCGTGACGACGACATTTTCATTGTTTAAGGTTTATGTTAATGGTATTAGAAGGTTAATTAGTTAAGCAATCCCCGACGTGATGTCGTGGATTACTTTTTTTAGGTATAAAACAAAACCAGCGAGCACTGCGAGCGGCAAAACCAGCAAGCGAAGCTTGCGTCACAACTCTTATAAAAATACTTAAATAATGAGTGCCGATTAAGAGGAAATCGCTATTTTTGCAAGTTATTATTTGTGCTCTCAATATCAGAAGTAAAACGATTATATTGAAATCTACACAATCGACTAAGTATCAACAAAATGAATAACATCACACTTCACAACACCCTACCAGCAGTATTTGCTGGACGTGAGGATACCGGCAGCGAGATATGGCTTCGTGATGTCACTTTTGAGCGCGGCAAGAAATATCTGATCAGCGCCGAGAGTGGCACCGGCAAGTCGTCGCTTTGCAGCTACATCTACGGCTACCGCATCGACTATAGCGGCACCTTCACCTTCGACGGCCGCGACATCAGGCAGTTGAGCGTTGCCGAGTGGTGCAAGGTGCGCACCCACCACATCGCCTACCTCGCCCAGGAGATGCGTTTGTTTCCTGAACTCACCGCGATGGAGAACATCATGCTCAAGAACAGCATCACCAACTTCAAGACCCGCGACGAAATAGTGGCAATGATGGAACGGCTGGGAATCGTAGAGAAAGTTGACAGCCTGGTGGCAAAGATGTCGATAGGCCAGCAGCAGCGAGTGGCGATTATACGCACCCTGTGCCAGCCCTGCGACTTTATCATTCTCGACGAGCCAGTGAGCCACCTTGACGAGACCAACAACCGCATAGTTGCCGAGATGGTGACAGCCGAGGCCGAGCGTCAAGGCGCTGGAATCATCTCCACTTCGGTGGGAAACAACGTGAAAATTAATGTTGACAAAGAATTTAAGCTATGAGCAAGAAAGATAACAAAAATGCGATTAAGCGAGTCAAAGCTGAGCCTGCTCAAAGCTTTGCGAGTGAGAGCATTTTATTCAAAAACAACGCTGACCACAGCAGCCGCGCGCTGATGTGGAAGCTGCTGCGCAAGCACATCAGCCCGTCGCAGCTCATCGGATTCTCGCTCGCCAGCTTAGTAGGCCTAACGATTGTAATCCTTGCTGTGCAGTTTCATCAGGATGTGAAACCTCTGTTCAACGACGAAGACAGTTTCTTGCGCAAAGACTACTTGATCATCACCCGTGAGGTCTCGACAGCATCGACCGTGTTGATGGCTAGCAACGAGTTCTCGGCCGACGACATCGCCGACATAGAGGCCCAGCCCTGGTGTCGCCAGGTGGGCAAATTCTCAAGCAATGACTACAGCCTAGAAGCCCTCATCAGTGTGAGCGGCCGAGGCATGCGCACAATGATGTTTTTTGAGTCGTTGCCCGATGAGTTCTTGGATGTCGCTAATCGACAATGGAAATTTAACCCCAATAATCCCAAGATTCCTGTTATCATCTCACGTGACTACCTCACGCTCTACAACTTCGGCTTCGCACCCAGCCAGGGACTGCCGCAAGCCAGCGAAATGGCGGTGTCGAAAGCGGTTGACCTACAGTTCACCCTGAGAGGCAATGGACGAACTCAGACTTTTGAAGGTGTTTTAGTGGGCTTCTCATCACGACTTAACACTATTGTCGTGCCCGACGACTTCATGAAGTGGAGCAACGAGCAGTTTGGCAATGGCGCAGAGCGCAACCCATCGCGACTTATTGTTGAGGTCAATAGTCCTGGCGACGATAGAATAGGCAACTACTTCGCCGAGCACGGCTATCAGGTTGCAGGCGATAAGATGCAGCAGAGCAAGGCGCAAGGCTTCCTCAACATCATTGTGAGCATCGTCATTATTGTGGGCATCATCATCAGTGTGCTTGCGTTCTTCATCTTGATGCTGAGCATATACCTGCTGCTGCAGAAGAACACCAAAAAACTGCAAGACCTGCTCGTTCTGGGTTATTCTCCTGACCAAGTATCACGAACATACATCAACATGGTCATTTACATCAACTGTGCTGTGATGGTGGTTTCGATAATTCTCATGCTGCTGATGCGAGCCTACTACATGCCCATGCTCAAAGCGATGGACGTAAACGGCGGCAATATATGGCTGGCACTTGTAGTGGCTGTTATTATCATGGCACTCATCTCATTGGGCAACATCCTCGCCATCAAGCGCAAAGTAAAAGACCTGTGGATTCAGAGCTCATGAACGCTTTACGCGATTAAGGATTAGGGATTAAATATTGAAGAGTGTGTTACATCAAGTCTCATCACTGTATTCATAAACGATAAACGATAACGAAAAAACGATAAATGACAAAAATAATTGCTTTAGCCAATCAAAAAGGAGGCGTGGGAAAGACCACCACAGCCATTAATCTGGCGGCATCGCTGGCACAATGCGACAAGCGGGTGCTGCTCATCGACGCCGACCCACAGGCCAATGCCACTTCAGGACTGGGCATTGACCCTAAACAGCTGCAAGCTTCGATATATGAATGCCTTGTAGATGACTACCCCATCGAGAGCGCCGTAGTGCCGTCGTGCATCGAGGGACTCGACGTGCTGGGCTCAATCATCGACCTTGTGGGCGCCGAACTTGAGCTCATCAAGAAGCCCAACCGCGAGAAAGTGATGGCGCGCATTCTCAAGAGCGTGAGCGATAAGTATGACTACATCCTCATCGACTGCAGCCCCTCGCTGGGCCTCATCACCGTCAATGCCCTTACCGCTGCCAACAGCGTGATAATCCCCGTCCAAGCCGAGTACTTCGCTCTTGAAGGCATCAGCAAGTTACTCAACACCATTCGCATCATTAAGTCGAAACTCAATAACAGCTTGCACATCGAGGGCTTCCTACTCACCATGTACGACGCAAGGCTAAGGCTCGCCAACCAAATCTACGAGGAACTGAAAGCACATTTCGGTGATATGGTGTTCACTACTGTGATACCGCGCAACACACGCCTCAGCGAGGCGCCAAGCCACGGCCTGCCAGCCATCCTCTACGATCCCCAAAGCCGCGGTGCCACAAGCCACCTGATGCTCGCAAAGGAACTGATTGAGAGAGAATCACAAAAAGCATAATATATCCGTGCTGCTTGTTACAACCCCTCAAAACTTGTTAATCTTATAAAAATGGCTGAGTTTTCTCAGCCTTTTTTCGTAACTTTGCAGGCTAATTATATATTATTTAGATTAAGATTATATTCAGTATATGAAACGAAACGCATTAGGACGCGGCTTAGACTCACTTATATCAATCGACTCGATGGACGAGATACAGTTCAGTGGCTCGTCGGCAATCAACGACATCCCCATCAGCGACATTGAGCCTAATCCTGACCAACCGAGGGCCTCGTTTGACAAAGACGCTCTCAACGAACTGGCTGCATCAATCAAGGAGCTGGGCATCATCCAGCCTCTCACTCTGCGTCAGCTCGAGAACGGCAAATACCAAATAATCTCGGGCGAGCGCCGATACCGCGCAGCCAAAATCGCAAAGCTCGACAGCGTGCCCGCCTACATACGCGACGCCAACGACACCGAGCTTACCGAGATGGCCCTCATCGAGAATATTCAGCGAGAGGACCTCAACGCCATTGAGATTGCACTCACCTTCCGCAAGCTCATTGACCAATATCACCTCACACAGGAGCGCTTGAGCGAGCGCATTGGCAAGAAGCGCACTACTATTGCCAACTTCCTGCGTCTGCTCAATCTCCCCTCCGAGATACAACTTGGACTCCGCGACAAGAAACTCGACATGGGCCATGCCCGTACGATTCTCTCAGTCACTGACCCTGCTTTGCAGTTAAAATTATATAACGAGACACTTAAAAAAGGTTTATCAGTTCGACAAGTTGAGCAGCTTGCAAAACGTTATCAAGAAATCATTAAAAAAGGTGAACAACCTCGCGAAAGCGCTACTAAGCGCCATAACACCGCCGATTTCGACATCCTTACCAACCATCTGACTAAGGCTTTTGGCGTACCTGTGAAGATGGCATGCGATGCCAACGGTAAAGGAAAAATAACATTTGCCTTCAACAGCGATGATGAACTTGACAGAATTATTAGTATCTTTGACCGATTAAAAGAAAAATAATGACGTGTGATGCACTCTGAAAACAGCACTGGCTGATTGGCAGAGCGCATATCACATGAGTTTTAGTGTGAAATACAACGGCAACATATCACCTCTTGCGACACGCATGGCACTCGTGCTGATGTGTGCGGCTATCGCTTGCTCGGCACGCGCGCAGAGTCGTGACTTTGACGCATTGAGCGACACCCTCGTTGTAGCCGACAGCACAATGTTGCTCAGCGCAAAAATCGACAAAGAGGCGAAAACCGTTGTCAACGACAAACTCAAGTTCAACCCCGACCCCATGCGGGCGATGTGGCTCTCGGCACTGTGTCCAGGCGCTGGACAAATCTACAACCGCCGCTATTGGAAACTGCCCATCGTGATTGGCGCCTTTGTGGGACTCACTTACGGCACGTCGTGGAACAACCGTATGCTCAACGACTACTCCAAAGCCTACCGTGACATCACCGACAACGACCCCAACACTCGCAGCTACATGGATTTCTATCCTCCCACAGTGAAGGAGAGCGACCTCGACAAGAGCTGGCTCACCAACACCCTCAAGAGCCGCAAGGACTACTACCGCCGCTACCGCGACATCTGTATCATTAGTATCGCAGCGGTGTATATACTCAACGTCATCGATGCCTATGTCGATGCTTCGATGATGCACTTCGACGTGAGCGATGACCTGTCGATGCAGTTTCGTCCGGCAGTCATTGAGAGCACACTATCGCCACTACCATCGGTAGGATTGGGATGCGCATTCTCATTTTAACAAATTAGAAACATCAACAAGAAAACACAATATAAGCTATGAAATATAAGGTTCTAATATTAACAGCAATCACGTTAACCACGTGCTTTGGCTCTAACGCCAAGAACATTCTCTCGCTCAAGGAGTCGATTACCGACAACGCTATCGTCTATCCCTCGAGTTTTGAGACCAACACTAAAGAGATGATGGAAAACTGGTATCTGAAAAACTATGCCATTATCGATGAGTCAAACATTGAGACACGCGATTATGGCTTGGTTAGCGATGCCGAGTACATAAGGCGCCTGAAGGCTCTGCCCACCGAAATCGAGATGCCCTTTAACCAAATCGTTAAAAGCTATATCGAGAGATATGTGGTAAAGAGCCGAACTCTCGTGGCGCAAATGCTGGGAATGTGCCCTTATTACATGCCCATCTTTGAGGAGGCCCTCGAGCGTCATCAGATGCCACTCGAACTCAAGTATATCCCAATCATCGAGTCGGCACTCAACCCTAATGCCGTGTCTCCAGCAGGAGCAGGCGGATTATGGCAATTCATGATCACCACTGCCAAGGGGGTGGGACTCACCGTTGACACCCAGCTCGATGAGCGTCGTGATCCATATAGGTCGAGCGAGAAGGCTGCCGTATATTTCAAGCAGCTTTACGACACTTATCATGACTGGTCGCTCGCCATCGCTGCCTACAACTGCGGTCCAGGCAATGTGAATAAGGCCATTCGCCGTGCCGGCACCGACAATCCCGACTTCTGGGAAATCTATAACTACCTTCCTCGTGAGACTCGCGGTTATGTGCCAGCGTTCATCGCAGCCAACTATGTAATGACCTACTATCAAAAGCACAACATCAACCCTACCCTCACCAAGAAACCGCTTATCATTGATACTGTGGCGGTGACAAAGCGCATCCACCTCAACCAAATATCAGATGTGCTCAACATTCCGCTCGATGAGATTAAAATTCTCAATCCACAATACCGCGCAGGGGTCATCAACGGCTCTAAGGCAAGGCCTCTCACTCTCGCTCTGCCTTCACAGCAAATCTACAGTTACATCATGGCTGAAGACAGAATCGAGAACTATCAAAAGAGCATCTACGCACAAAGAGGCGAAGTGAACCCAGGTGATGTGAGGTCTATTGTCGGTGAAGAAGAAACTCCAGGAAGATTTATCTACCACACCGTCACCGATGGCGAAGACTTCATAGAGATTGCCGACCGATATGGCATGGAATATGATGCGCTCAAAGAGCTAAACAATCTCACATCCACCACGTTGCATCCAGGACAAGTGCTGCAGGTAATAAACATGAACTCAACCATAGAGGAGACTGTAATGGGCAACACCTACTCCAATAATAATGGGAATAATTTGGTTGCCGAGAACAACAACAGAGGAAACTATAGTGGCGGATATAACAATAACGATAGTTACAATAATAGCAACAGTTACAACAACAATAACAGCTACAACAATAACTACAAC
>JAFZUL010000055.1 GCA_017618355.1 Muribaculaceae bacterium | reverse complement strand
TAGAGGGGGTAAGGGGGAGTATGATAGACACAAGGAACTACAATTTTGCAATTCTCATACCCCTCAGTCACTCCGTGCCAGCTCCCCTATCTTAGGGGAGCAGCTGATACACAGCAAATTATTTTCGTCGAGTTCACGTTATTTACTATTTTACTATTCACTACTCTACTATTATACTATTCAATGAATTATCTAGGTGAAATGATATCCATTGGTGTGGCGTTCTCGTGGACTGCCACTGCCTTGTTGAGCGAGATGGGCAGCAAGCGCATGGGCAATGTCACGCTCAATTTCACCCGTATGGCTATTGCCTTGATATTTTCTGCTATTCTATTTTGGATTGTAACAGGCACTCCGCTGCCCGCAAAAGCCAGCACCGAAGCCTATCTATGGATGATGCTCTCGGGACTTGTGGGATATGTGATAGGAGACTTCTGTCTTTTTCAGTGTTACATTATCATCGGTTCAAAGTTTGGGCAGCTTTTTATGACTCTGGCGCCCATAACCGCCGCAATTATGGCATGGATTACTCTTGGTCAGCAATTGCGGGCTACTGCAATTATTGCCATGGCAGTGACACTCACTGGTATTGCTATTACCGTAATGGGACGTGGCAGCGACAATCACCGACTATCACTTAAACTACCTCTAAATGGCGTTTTATTTGCCATAGGAGCCGCCGTATGCCAGGGAGTGGGACTCGTACTTAGTAAGATAGGAATGAATAATTACGAGGCTTCTATGGAGACTCCTTGCCAACCTTGGATACTGCCGTTCTATGCCAACGTGTTTCGCTGCATAGCAGGTATCATTGGTTTTGCTATTTTGCTGCGTTTCCGTGAAGGTTTTTGGTCATTGCGCAAGAACATAACCGACCGCACCAGCATGACAGTGGCGACGCTCACCACCATCTTTGGGCCCTTCGTCGGAGTGGGATGCTCGCTTCTCGCTGTGCAATACACCAGCGCTGGCATCGCCAGCACCCTCATGGCGCTAACTCCCATCATCATTATCCTCCCAGCATGGTGGCTATTCAAGCAACCCATCACTCTGAAGTCAGTAATCGGTGCCTGCATCTCAGTAGCAGGAGTATCGCTGTTCTTCCTGCTGTGAACAATAACTTCTAAATTATTTTTGACTTTATTCGTCCACGAAACGGTATTTTTGGTGTTTCGTGGGTAATTAAGAGCTGAAATCAATGAGTTAGCTAAAGAGACTATTCCGCACCTAAGAGGATGTTGTATATTGCAGTGATGTCGCTGGAGGTTACTGTGCCGTCGTTATTGACATCACTGGTGGCAAGATAGGTGGTTATGCAGCTTAGCATATAGTCATAGATGGCTGTAACGTCGGCAGCGGTGACGGCACCGTCGCAATTCACGTCGCCAGCAATGCATCGGCGATGGGCAAACAGCCAGTCAAGGCGTTCGTTGGTGAATGCCGTGTCGCAGGTGCCAAAGTGGTCTTTGCCTTCTAGCAAGTCGAATAGTGCATCGCCGCCAAGTGCCACCATCTGATTGACGAAATTCTCTATTCTTGTGGCGTTCATAATCCTGTCTTCACTACCAGCTATGGCATAGACAGGAGTGTTTTTGCAATTCTCGGCGGTTACCATAACGGGATTGGCGGCGGCGATGCCTGCGGCAGCAAACATTGACTGATAGTCGTTAATCATACGCCACGAACCGCTGCCTCCCGCCGAATAACCAGTGATATATATGCGCGTGACATCAACATTGGGGTGATTTGTGATAAAGTCCTGAATCCAGTGCTCAAGTACCATAGTCATAGTGATGTCATAGTTGTTGGCATTCTCGTTCCACACACGATCAACGCCACACTGAGGCAGCAGAAAAATGGACTTTATGCCATGCGTGTTCAGATAAATCTCCACGCTATCTACCGCCGAAGCGGCGAGTTGCGCCTCATTGTCATCGCCACGCGCCGTACCGCCATGCAGTTGTATTACTAAAATCGACTTGCCGTCCTTGTTTTGATGTAAATCCAACTCACGATAAGGCAGAGTTATGCCACCATACTCATAATAGCCTGCCGAGTAATAGTCAACCTTGTCAGTCTGCGCCATAACATCGGTCGAGACCATCATAAGTAACACTATTAAATATAGTAAGGTGTTGATAATCTTTGTCATAATTGATTCATATTTTGTGACAAAGATAGCTTAAATCGAGAGGAATACAAAATTAATTTTTGATAATATCCACAATTTCTTTGCGCGCTTTGCTGCCTTCGGGGCAGGGCCATAGGGGATAGACGTGTCCCAATTTCTCTGCCACATGCAGCTTTGCATCAACTCCGGCTGCCTTCATCTTGTCATGGGTTTTGACTATATCGGTATAGAAGATCTCCCATGTGCCAGTGAATAGGTCGGTGGGTGGTAATCCCTGCATGTCGCCATAAAGAGGAGAAATCATCGGGTCACGCGGGTCAATGTCGTCAGCCCAGTCGGCACCCACTTTCCTTAACACTTCAGCATCGAGGAAAGTGTCGTTTTCTTGCAGCGCATCATCGCCACCAAGCACATCGACCCATGGTGAGATAAGCACCAGATGGTTGGGCAGGTCGATTGAGTCATTATGTATCTCTTGCGCCAGAGCGAGCGTGAAACCTCCACCTGCTGAGTCACCCATAATGATGATTCGTTTGGCAGAATACTGCTTGATAAGCTGCTGATAGAGCTGCATCATCAGCGGATGGGCGTCGCTGGCAGTGTAGCAATAAAGCAGTGGATAGTTTGGTGCCACAATGCCACAACCTGCAGTCTTGGCCCACTCGGCCATTGCTTTCCAATGCAGTTTTTCGAAGTTGTTGAGGTAAGCGCCACCATGGATATAGAGCACTATAGGTTTGCTGTCGTCTTCAGCTTCCATGTGAAACACCTGCATATTGCCTACCCTGTACTGGCGCATTTCGCGAGGGAATTCTACACCATCAGGAATCTCCACAGAGCTCTTGTCGGTCTTGTCTCCCTTGCCTTTCTCGTAGTCTTCCATTGTTCTTTTAGTTAGTGAATGACTGATGATTAATGCCTGTGGCGAGCGACCGTCAATCAGCCAAAAAGCTCCACCAATGATGATGAAAGTTACTATAATCCCCACTAACGTCCATAGGATTTTCTTAATTGTGTTCTAATAAGATTGTTATTTTTGTTCAATTAATATTTTGGTCACAAAGATAGTATATTTAATACAAAACCAAGTATTTCTATAAAAAAATTTCAATATTTATTCATTAATTCAAGTGTTTTGTATTGCTTCCCTTTCTCAATTTTACTTCATTTCCAAATGCCAGAACTCTGAATTTTTCAAAAAACTAAACTCAAACAACTAAAAACTATTTTGTACCGTTGACTATCGCCTTAGATAGGCTGCGCCTAGGAAATAAAAATCAAAAAACTATGTTATTTGATTTTGTATTTCTCTCGGCTTGCACTATCTTTGCACCTTGAATTAAAAAAGATATAATATAATTATACAACTCAATAGGTAATATGGAATATAACTTTAAAGAGATTGAGAAGAAGTGGCAACAGTTTTGGAAGGAAAACAATACCTATAAGGTAGATATCGACGAGAGCAGGCCTAAGTTCTATGTTCTCGACATGTTTCCTTATCCTAGTGGCGCGGGTCTGCATGTGGGTCATCCGCTGGGCTACATCGCAAGCGACATCTATGCCCGCTACAAGCGTCACAAGGGCTTTAACGTGCTGCACCCCATGGGTTATGACGCCTATGGTCTGCCAGCCGAGCAATATGCCATCCAAACTGGCCAACATCCAGAGATAACTACAAACGAGAATATTGCTCGCTACCGTGAGCAGCTCGACAAGATAGGGTTCTGCTACGACTGGAACCGTGAGGTGCGCACCTGCGATCCTCAATACTACAAATGGACTCAATGGGCATTCCTGCAGATGTTCAAGAGCTACTATTGCAACCAGGCTCAGCAGGTACGTCCCATCGACGAGTTGATTGAGGTGTTTGCCAAGCAGGGTACCGAGGGTCTTGACGTGGCTCAGAGCGAGGAACTGAATTTTACAGCCGAGGAATGGAACGCCATGACTCAGGCACAGAAGAATGATGTGCTGATGAACTACCGCATCGCTTATCTTGGCAACACGATGGTGAACTGGTGCCCGGCATTGGGTACTGTGCTTGCCAACGATGAGGTGAGCGAGGGTGTGTCGATACGTGGTGGTCACCCCGTGGAGCAGAAAGTTATGCGTCAGTGGTGTCTGCGCGTGAGCGCCTACGCCGGCCGCCTGCTTCGCGACCTTGATACCATTGAGTGGAGCGACTCCATCAAGGAAACACAGAAAAACTGGATAGGTCGCAGCGAGGGAGCCGAGATGCTCTTCCCCATAGTGGGCAGCGACGAGCAATTACTTATCTTCACTACCCGTGCCGATACCATCTTTGGCGTTACCTTTATGGTGCTTGCTCCTGAGAGTGAGTATGTTAACCAAGTGGTGACAGCTGAGCAGCGTGCTGCCGTTGATGCCTATCTCAACGAGGTGAAGCATAAGACCGAGCGCGAGCGACTCATCGAGAAGAAGGTGAGCGGCGTGTTCAGCGGCAGCTATGCCATCAACCCCGTCACTGGCAAAGAGATACCCATCTACATCAGCGACTATGTGCTGGCTGGCTACGGCACAGGCGCCATCATGGCGGTGCCTGCCCACGACAGCCGCGACTATGCGTTTGCTAAGCACTTTGACCTTCCTATTATCCCATTGATTGAGGGTGCCAATATCAGCGAGGAAAGCTTCGATGCAAAGGACGGCGTCATGATGAATTCAAGCAACGAGCGTCTGCAGCTCAACGGCT